>CAXTDP010000023.1:0-20268 GCA_964242295.1 uncultured Acetobacteraceae bacterium
CCGAGGCGCGACACCATCCAATCACCCGAAAAGCGGCCTGACATCATGGCGACCGAAAACGCCGCGTAGCCGAGCGCCGCCGCGGCCGGCCCGACGCCGGTTGTCCGTTCGAGCAGCAGCGCGCTCCAGTCGGCCATGGCGCCTTCTCCGAACAGCCCGAGGAACGCGAGTGCGCCAAGGACAAGCAACGCGCCGTCGCGCAGCAGGCCCGACAGCGCCGGATGCCCAGCCGCGTGCTGCGCCTGCGCCGGGCCGTCCTGCAACAGGTGCCGGGTGGCGAACAGGGCCGCAAGCGCGAGCAGCACGCCCACCCCGGTCAGGGACGCCGAGGCCGGCACGCCGAACCCTAGCAGCGCCGAGCCGATGCAGGCGCCCCCAAAGCCGCCGAGGCTGAAGCAGCCATGGAACGACGACATCCGCGCCCGGCCATCCCGGGCTTCCAGCAGGCTCGCCTGCGTGTTCATCGGAACCTCGGTCATCCCGCGCACGAGGCCGAACGCCGCCGTCGCTGCGACGAGCAACGGCAAGGTCGGCGCCCAGCCGGGCAGGGCGAGCGCCAGGGCCGCCACGACGGAGGCCGTCCGGGTCAGGCGGCGGCTCCCGAGCCGCATCGCCAGCGCGCCCGCCACCGGCATGGCCACGAAAGCGCCGCCGACCAGGCCGGCAAGCGCCACCGCAAAGGCGAGGTCGGACAGCCCAAGCCCCCGCTTGAGTGACGGCAATTGCGAGACCCAAACGCCGAACGCCAGCCCATCGGCCAGGAACACCGCGGCGATCGCCAGCCACGCCGCGTCCCATCGCCGTATCCACGGACGAAGCCCGGGCCGACTTCGACCTGCTGGTATCGCTACATCCGTTTGCGGCATGAGCCATCTCCATCTTGAACGGTCAAGACAGCATAAAGGACCCATTGCTTGAACGGTCAAGAGACTGCGCCTAATCTCTCGCTGCAATGGATGATGCCCGAGATTTTGCTTCAAAGCGCGCTACGCTGCGCGACGTGGCCCAGGCTGCCGGGGTGTCGCACACTACGGTGTCCAATGCCTTTGCCCGGCCCGACCAGCTTTCGGCGCCGCTGCGGGAGCACGTGTTCGCGACTGCCCGTGCCCTGGGTTACTTCGGCCCTAACCCTGGCGCGAGGTCGTTGCGGACGGGCCGTCACGGCGCCGTCGGGCTCGCCTTCAGCGAGGACCTGCCGTACGCGTTCTCCGACCCGACGGCGATTGGGTTCCTGGGTGGTGTGGCCGAGGCTTGCCGGGGGTTGCACACCAACCTGCTGCTGATTGCCGCACCCACCCTGGCTGACAACGACCGGGCAGCGCCTTACGGGATGCAGGCGGTGCGCGATGCGGCCGTGGACGGCTTCGTGCTGTATTCGCTGGCGCAGGACAGCCCTGTGGTCGCCTCGGTGCTGGCGCGCGGGCTGCCTTACGTCGTGGTGGACCAGCCGCGCCTGCCAGGGGCGCCGTTCGTTGGGATTGACGATGAGGGCGGCGCGCGGCTGGCGGCCGGGCACCTGCTCGGCTTGGGGCATCGCCGCTTCGCAGTCTTGTCGCTCAAGCTGGCGGCAGATGGGTTCGATGGAGCGGCCTCTCCTGCCCGTGTCGCCGCCGCAACCTATGGTGTCCCCGTTGCGCGGCTCGCCGGCTACCGGGCGGCGCTGGCGCAGGATGGGGTGGACCCCCTGGCGGTCCCACTCCTCGAATGCGCCCTGAACGACGAGCGGCGCGCCTGCGACCTGTTGCTGCCGCTGCTGCGACGGGCGGAGCGGCGGCCGACGGCGATCCTGGCCATGAGCGACCGCCTCGCGCTGGGTGCTGTGGCCGCGGCACGCGAGGCAGGCCTTACCGTGCCCGGCGACATGTCGGTCGTTGGCTTCGATGACACGGCGGGCGGTGGAGTTGAGGGGCCGTTCCTGACGACAATCCGCCAGCCGCACGCGGAGAAGGGCCGTCTGGCCCTGCAGATGCTCACCGGGCCGGATGGCATCCAGGACCACATGCTGCCAGCGGAACTGATCATTCGCAGATCCACCGCTCAAGCTGCGGAACCGTAGTAGGACTGCACAGCCCCGTCGTAAGCACGGCTACGGCTTCACGGAATGCCAGCCTGCGAAGGAGCGTTGTAGGAATTGCCGGCTGCCAGCCGTTTTAGCCCCTCGCCAGCGCGACTTTGTCATGGGCTGCTTGCGGCAAGGCTAACCACTATTAGACAGAGTGCTGCTTGCCACCACCCCAGGGTTTGCCGTCCCGCTGCATTCCTCGCGATGGCCCGGAACGGTCAAAATGACTGCTGCTGGCAGCAAGTCGGGCTAATGCCTGAAGCAAGCGGAACAGATACTTATTCCGCAAAAGGGGGCGGTCGTAACCGCCCCCAAACTGTGTGACTTTTACGGGACTCAGTTGGTCCGTGCCGCCTGTTTCTGGGAGCCAGCCGTCACGCGCCACACCGCATTGCCGACGTCGTCCGCGATCAACAGCGCGCCAGCCTTGTCCAGCGCCAGCCCAACCGGCCGGCCATGGGCGCGGCCGTCACTGTCCAGGAACCCGGTGACGACATCCTCAGCCATACCATTCGGCTTACCGTTCGCAAACGGGACGAACACCACCTTGTAGCCGTTAAGGATCGCCCGGTTCCAACTACCGTGCTCCCCGACGAAGGCGCCGCCACTGTACTTCGCGGGTAGGCCGGTGCCGGTGTCGAACACCAGGCCCAGCGGCGCCACATGCGAACTCAGCGCATAGTCGGGCATGATGGCCTTGGCGACCAGGTCCGGCCGTTGCGGCTGTACGCGGGGATCAACATGCTGGCCGTAATAGCTGTAGGGCCAGCCATAGAAGCCGCCATCCTTGACCGAGGTCATGTAGTCGGGAACCAGGTTCGGGCCGAGTTCATCCCGCTCGTTGATGACGGCCCAGAGGGCGTGGCTTTGCGGCTCCCAGCTTAGGCCGTTCGGGTTGCGCAAGCCGTCGGCGAAGATGCGGTGGGCGCCGGTCGCACGGTCAACCTCCCAGATCGAGGCGCGGTCCATCTCGGCGCCGATGCCGTTCTCGGTGATGTTGCTGTTGGAGCCGACGCCGGCATAGAGCTTGGTGCCGTCCTCGCTGGCGACCAGGCTCTTGGTCCAGTGATGGTCGATCGGTCCGCCGGGCAGCGGTGTCAGCACGGTGCCAGGCTCGGTGATGCTGGTGGCGCCTGGCGTATAATGGAAGCGCAGAATGGCATCGGTATTGGCGACATAAAGGTCATTGCCGACCAGCGCGACGCCGAATGGCGAATACAGGTGGTCAATGAACACGGTGCGCTGGTCATACTTGCCGTCGCCATGGGTGTCGCGGAGCAGGGTGATCCGGTTGTTGCCCTTGGTGCTCCCTGCCGAGGTGACGAACGCCTCGACCCACCGCATCACGATGTTCTTCGGCCGGGTCACCGGGTCGAGGTCGGGACCACGCGACTCAACCACCAGCACGTCGCCGTTCGGCAACGTGTAAACCGAGCGTGGATGGTCCAGCCCGGTGGCCATTACCGTGACCTTCAAGCCGTCCGGCACCGTTGGCGTCTCGCCGTCCTTCCAGCCAACGACTGGGGCCAGATGCATTGGCGGCACCAGATAGTGCTGCGGCTCCGGCAGGACGGGGTTGGGACCCATCTGCGTCCTGACGTCGAAGTCGTCAGGGCCCGCAGCAGTAAGGGCGAGGAGGGCGACACCCGCAAGCGCAAGCCGCGGGGTCAAATTGGATGCTCGGGTCATCACTGACGTACTCCTGAGTATGGCATCGCCACGTTGCGCCGGCGGTCCGCACCGGCAGCAAGCCAGGCAGTCGCCAGCACGGCTAGGACGGTGGCCGCCGATAACGCAAGACCGGTTGGCATGACCGAGGTCCAAGCGTCGCGGCTGTGCACGAAATTGTTGAAAAGGGCGATCACGAGCACCACCAAGCCGCCGAGCGCCACGGACCAGTTGAACCGTTGCGTGCGGCGGCGGCGATTGACGACGAAAGCCAGCAGGCTTGCAACGGCGGCTACGACGCCGCCGGCCATCCCCACCGCCAGCAGCCAATCGGAGAAGTCTACCCACATGACATTCGCCGTCTGCACGTAGGCAAGATCTGTGAACAGCGCGCAGGTGAAGCACGCAATTGGAAATGCAGCCAGTAGCCGCAGGATCGGATGTCCACTACGCCCCGTCATGGGATCGGGTAGGTCGCTCATTGGATTCTCCTGCTGGCGTGGTACAGTATGTGTGTTCGGGTGCCTGAAATGGATACGGGCCAGCCGCAATGGATCGACTTCAACTTCCCGTTTCGATTTTTCCTGTCCCGGGGACCAGTTGGAGCACCATGCGGACTCGGGCCTGCAAAATGCCAGACGCTCGGCAGAACCCGGGCTGGGGCGCGATCAAAAGGACGGGCCGCCCCAAGGGCCGCAATCCCGATCCATCTGGTTCATCTCGGCGGTCATGGCCTGCTCGTCGGCCAGGCGGCGTTGGAACATCTCCTGGCGGCAGCGCCCATAAGCCGCTGGGTCGCCAGCGTGCCGGCAGGCGCACACCAGCAAACTAGCGTAGACGTACCCAACGAGTCCGTCGCAGGTCTGCTGCACCACCTTCTTCGGCGGCAGGCTGCACAGCGACACCACACGCACTGGCATGCTGGCGGGACTCGCCGTAAAGCCGGTAGCGATCAGCTAGTTTCCGCAGTCCGCAGTCCGCAGTCCGCAGTCCGCAGTCCGTCGCCGGAGGATGGCGCAAGCTGCGGCCGCAAGGGCGGCCAAGCCGAATGCCGGGCATCACATGCGGGGTGCATCTACTACGATGGGATGGTCCGGGGAGGCACAGCCGGCCCTATGGCGGAACCGGCCGTGCAGGGTTCCGGGGCGGGTCCACCGCCTCGTCATGGAGCAACTGCTGGCCAAGCTGGTCCACGGCTTGGCCATTCCCCTGACGCTCGGCTGCCGGGGCCTGCACCCCGGCCTGCTTTTCGCGCTGCGCCACCTCGCCCTGGGTGGGTTGATGGTTCTTGCCGCCCCACTCCGGGCCGTTGCGCGTCGTTTGCGCACCGGCGACAGCAGTGGACGCGAGCAACAGGGCCGCTACCAGCCGCCTCATTGGGCCGGCCCAACCTGGGTTGTCACACCGATACCACCGGGTTGGTTGCCCAGCGCACGGGCCCCACCGCCGTTGCTGGAAGTCACGCCACTATCGAGCTGCGGCGAAACGACGGTGTCTGGCCGGACGTCGGCACAGGCGGCCAGCAGGCCGGCAAGAAGAATTGCAGTGAAGCGGATCATGTGGGTCTCCTAGGTGGGGCCACGTGGGCTCATAGCTGATTGCGCCATCCGTCCGGCACCAGACGACTGGCATTGTGGAGGATTGGTAGCTGTCGGACACCCGGCGACAGCACTATTCGGTTTAGGCAGCAACCGGCTGCAACCCTTGCAGGCAGGCCATGTGCGGGTGCGCTTCCTGTCATCGTGCCGGCGCCTGGCGCATGTAGCCGGCAGCCTCGCCGACCACAGCGGGAGATAAAGCGTCCGATCCATCACGGAAGCCCGTCACATCAGCATGCCCCGCACTCTGACGGTTGCCGCCCGTGGAACTTGGGGCGCCGAAGAACATCTGTGCTGACCCTCCAAGGTCAGTGACACGATCATGGACAGGTAAGGCGGCTGCGCTGGCACCCTATCCCCTGCGATGTCGCATATGGCCCGGCTCGTTGCCGCCCTTAACGCTGCATCCTCATGATTTGATCCATGTTTGGCATGTTGTGGTTCAGGTGCCCCATGATCCACAACGAGCCGCCGATGACCAGGAAGACGATGAGCACTCCAAAGGCCAACGCCATCACGTTGTTGGTCCCGTCCGGCCCGCTCGTAATGTGCAGGAAGAACACGAGGTGTATGCCCATCTGGGCGATGGCGAGCACGAACAGCGCAATGGGGATGCTGGGCTGCCAAACGAGCGTGGTGCGCGCTACTAGGAACGACACCAAGGTCAGCAGCACCGCCAGCCCGAGGCCGACGATGTAAGTGCGTATGCCCTCGCTTTCACCCTCGTCCCCCGGGCGCTGGTCGCCCGGTGCGGTGTCGCCGTGGTGCTGGTCGGGGCCGGTTTCCGCGAAGCTCATGGCGCCACTCCCATCAGGTAAACCACGGTGAACAGCGCGACCCAAACGATGTCGAGCGCGTGCCAGAACAGGCTGAAGCACATCACCCGGCGCAGGATGTCGTCACGGTAGCCCTTGGCCCAAACCTGGGCCATCATGGTCAGCAGCCACAGCAGCCCCGCCGAAACGTGCAGCCCATGCAAGCCGACGAGGGCGAAGAAGGCCGACAGGAAGGCGCTGCGCCCCGGCCCGTTGCCGTCCGCCACCATAGACCAGAACTCGCGCACCTCCAGCCCGATGAAGGCGGCGCCGAGCACGAAGGTCGCCGCCATCGCGCCGTAGAACCAGCGGTTGTTGCGTGCCTGCAGCCCGACGCTGGCCAACCCGCAGGTGAAGCTGGAGATCAGCAGGCACCCAGTCTCGATGCCGGTGTTGCGCAGGTCGAACAGGTCGCGCCCGCTGGGGCCTCCCGCGGTCTCGCCGACCAGGACGGTATAGGAGGCGAAGAAAGCGGCGAACATGATGATGTCCGACAGCAGGAAAATCCAGAACCCATAGCCTGAGATGATCCGTTTGGAGGGCTCGTGGCGCTCGGCATGGTCGGTATTGCCGTGCCAGTCGCTGTCCCCGCGCCCGACCCGGTTCGGGTCGCCAGCCGGCGGCCTATCCCTGCGTCCTCGCGTGGGCTGCGGCTGCAGGGTAGCCCCGCCGGCCGGCTGCAATGCCAGCGCTCTTCCCGGCGCCGGACGCAGCACGAGGAGGGCTGCCGCAGCAGCGCCCGCGCCGAGCAGCGCCCCCCACAGACCGGCGCGGGATGCATGCCGGGGTGTCGGGTCGGGCGGCATGTCGCCACCCGTTGGTCCGTTCGCAGGCGGGCTCATTCGGCCGGCTCCAACTGCCGTGCAGACTCCAACCGGGCGAGCGCCGCCTGGCGGGCCTGCCGGTTGATGCGGTTGATGCGGCCTGCCTCGGCGGCAGTGACCACATACTCCGTCCGGTCACGCCAGGCGAACACGACAAAGGTGGCAAACGCGCAAACGAGGCCCAAGGCTGCCATCCACCAGATGTGCCAGATCAATGCAAAGCCCAGGATGGTCGCGAAGAAGGCGCAGATGACGCCGGTCGCACTGTTCCGCGGCACCTCGATGTCAACATACTCGGGCTCCTCGCCCAGCATGGCGTCGCGGCGAGCGCTCTCCTTGATGCCCCAGTAGGCGTCCTCGCCGGACACCTCCGGCAGCACCGCGAAGTTGAAGGCGGGCGGCGGCGACGCCGTGGCCCACTCCAGCGAGCGGCCGTTCCAGGGGTCGCCCGTCTCGTCCCGCAGGCTGTCACGATTGCGGATGCTGACCACGAGCTGGGCCACCATCAGCACGATCCCTGCCAGGATGATAAGCGCGCCCACGCCAGCCACCAGCAACCAGGGCCGCCATCCCGGGACGTCGTAGTGCTGCATCCGCCGGGTCATGCCCTCGAGGCCCAAGACATACAGCGGCATGAAGGCGATGTAGAACCCGACGACCCAGCACCAGAATGCCCACCTGCCGAGCCGCTCGTCCAGGGTGAAGCCGAACGCCTTGGGGAACCAGTAGGTGTAGCCGGCAAAGGCCCCGAACAGCACGCCGCCGATGACGACGTTGTGGAAGTGCGCTACCAGGAACAGGCTGTTGTGCAGCGTGAAGTCCGCCGGTGGCACCGCGAGCAGCACGCCCGTCGCGCCGCCAATCACGAAGGTCACCATGAAAGCGACGGCCCACAGCATCGGCGGGGCGAAGTTGATGCGCCCGCCATACATGGTGAACAGCCAGTTGAACACCTTCACGCCGGTCGGCACCGCGATGATCATGGAGGCGATGCCGAAGATCCCGTTCACGTCGCCGCCCGCGCCCATGGTGAAGAAGTGGTGCAGCCAGACCGAGAAGGCGAGCACGCAGATCACCATCGTCGCCGCCACCATGGAGCGGTAGCCGAACAGCGGCTTCTGCGAGAAGGTCGAGACTACCTCCGAGAATATGCCGAACGCCGGCAGGATCAGGATGTAAACCTCCGGATGACCCCAGGCCCAGATGAGGTTCATGAACATCATCACGTTCCCCCCGGCCTCGTTGGTGAAGAAATGGAAGCCGAGATAGCGGTCGAGCAGCAGCATCCCCAAGGTCGCGGTCAGGATCGGGAAGGCCGCGACGATCAGCAGGTTGGACGCCAGCGACGTCCAGCAGAACATCGGCATCCGCAGGTAGGTCATCCCCGGCGCGTGTATCTTAAGGATGGTGGTCACGAGGTTCACGCCGGACAGCAGCGTGCCCACGCCCGCGATCTGCAGTGACCACAGGTAGTAGTCCACGCCGACGCCGGGCGAGTAGGCCAGCTCGGACAGGGGCGGGTAGGGCAGCCAGCCCGTGCGGGCGAACTCGCCCACCACGAGGGAGATGTTGACCAGCAGCGCGCCCGTCGCCGTCAGCCAGAACGACACCGAGTTGAGGGTGGGGAACGCCACATCGCGTATGCCGAGCTGCAAAGGCACCGCGAAGTTCATCAGCCCGACCATGAAGGGCATGGACACGAAGAAGATCATCAGGGTGCCGTGCGCCGAGAACACTTGGTTGTAGTGCTCGGGCGGCAAGAAGCCGTCGGCCTGGAAGGCCAGCGCCTGCTGCGAGCGCATCAGGAGCGCGTCCGAGAAGCCGCGCAGCAGCATCACCAGCGCCAGCAGGCAATACATCACCCCGATCCGCTTGTGGTCCACGCTGGTGATCCACTCGCGCCACAGGTAAGGCACCCAGCCCTTGAACACGACGAGGCCGATGACGCCCAGCACCACCAGCCCGACCACGCCCGAGGCAACCATCGGGATCGGCTGGTCGAGCGGGATCGCCTCCCAGGAAAGCTTGCCCAACATGCTAGTGCTCCATCGCGTGAGTATGGGTGGCGGACGGCTCACCGGCTGTCAGGACGCCCCCGGTCGGGTTGGATGCCGAGTTCGGCTTCGTTTTTGGAATGGGTTTCGGGTCTGGCCCGGGACCCGGCGCCAGTTCCTGGGTGACGATCTTCTGATACAGCATCGGGTCCACGCTGCTGAAGGTCGAGGGCGGGTCCTTGATGCTCTGCTTGGTCAGTTGCGCGTAGCGTCCGGCGTCCAGCGCCTGTCCGCTGCCGCGCGCCGCAGCTATCCAGGCGTCGAAGCCAGCCTTGTCCAGGGCGCGCACCCCGAAGTGCATGTCCGAGAAGCCGTCGCCGCTGAGATGGGTTGACAAGCCCCAGTAGGTGCCGGGCTGATCCGCCTGCAAGTTGAGGTCGGACGACATCCTGTTCATGGTGTAGATCATGCTGCCAAGCTGCGGGATATAGAACGAATCCATCACGCTGGCCGACGTGAGCTGGAAGTGGACAGGAGTGCCCGCGGGGATCGCCAGTTCGTTGACGCTCGCCACTCCCTGGTCCGGGTAGATGAACAGCCACTTCCAATCCAAGGAGACGACCTGCACCTCCAGCGGCTTCTCGCCGGCCCGAATTGGCAGGGGCCGGGCAGGGTCCAACTCGTGCGAGCCAACCCAGGCGACGCCGCCCAGGAGCGTGATCGTCAGCAGCGGGATGCCCCAGGTCACCAGCTCGATCTGGCCGGAGTAGGCCCAGTCCGGCAGGCGCTTGGCACGGGGATTGCTGGCCCGGAACCACCAGGCGAATGCCAAGATCGCAAGGATCGTCGGGCCGATGATGGCCAGCATGATCAGCAGCGAGTCGATCAGCAGCGTCCGTTCGGCGTTGGCAATCGGACCCGCGGGGTTGAGCACCCCAGGCTGGCAACTGGTCAGGGCCAGCAGGGCGAGGATAACAGGAAACCGCATGCTTCGAACCACCAGTTTGGGCGCATCCCGCCGGCTCCTGCGCGATGCTTCATCCATACATGGAGTTCCTGAGCCGGTGTCATCCATCGGTGATGCTTCCTTGTTGTGCCGCGTTGTGCTGCCAGGGCGCTAATTGCGGCTGGGTCGCCTCAGACCGTCACCAGGCCGTCGCCGTGCTCGTATGCTCAAGGTATCGTGCACCGGGGTGCGTCATGTCGCCGGACCCATCTGGCCCGCCGAACCTATCTGGCCCAGGCGGATGCCACAAACGTCCTGGTGCCGCCGCAGGCGCCGGGCAGGCTGGCGCCCGGAACGGCTTGTGACGCGGATCATGCCAGATGCTTCCCCTCAACGCAGCAAGTTGGTGCGGGCGAGGTCCACCACCTCGTTGCCCCTGCCGTTCATGACGGCCTTGGCCACCCACAAGCTGAACCCGGCGGCCTGCTGCGCGCCCAGCTTGGGCGGCATCGCCAGCTCCTGCCGGGCGGTGACCACGTCCAGCAGCGCCGGGCCGTCATGCGCCAGCATTGCGCGCATGGCGTCCGCCAGGTCAGCCGGGTCCTCGACCCGTCGGGCAAACAGCCCGGCAGCGCGGGCCATCGCGGCGAAATCCGGGTTGACCAGCGCAACCCCGGTTTCCAGCAGCCCGGCCGCCTTCATCTCCAACTCGACGAAGCCGAGGCTGCCGTTGTTGAACACCACCACCTTCACCGGCAGCTTGTGCTGCACCAGGGTCAGCAGGTCGCCCATCAGCATGGTGAAGCCGCCGTCGCCGGACAGCGAGATCACCTGGCGCTGCAAGTAGGTCGCCTGCGCGCCGATGGCCTGCGGCATCGCGTTGGCCATGGAGCCATGATTCCACGAGCCGATCAGCCGCCGCCCCCCGCCCACCTTGAGGTAGCGCGCCGCCCAGATCGTCGGCGTGCCCACGTCGGCGGTGAACACGGCGTCATCCGCCGCCAGGTCGTTGATCGTCTTGGCCAGGAACTGCGGATGGATCGGCTTGCGCCCGGGGTGGCCGACCGCAAGCTCGTCCAGCCCCTCCCGCGCCTTGGCGTAATGGGCCAGGCTGGCGTCCAGGTGCTTGCGGTCAGACTTGGCATCCAGCCGCGGCAGCAACGCCTCGATCGTGGCGCCGACGTCGCCCACCACGCCGAGGTTGACCCGGCACCGACGCCCCAGGTTCTCCGGCCGCAGGTCCACCTGGGCGATGGTCGCGTCAGCCGGGTAGAACTGCCGATAAGGGAAGTCGGTACCCAGCATCAGCAACATGTCGCAGCCCATCATGGCCGCATAGCCGCTGCTGAAGCCGATCAGCCCGGTCATGCCGACATCGTAGGGGTTGTCGTGCTCGACGCCCTCCTTGCCGCCGAGCGCGTGGACGATGGGCGACTTCAACGCCTTTGCTAGACGCATCAGCGGCGCGTGCGCCCCGGCGCAGCCGCGTCCACACAGCAGCGTCACCTTGGCGGAGCCGTTCAGCAGCGTTGCCAACTGCTCCAGCTCGGCATCGCCTGGGCGCACGACCGGCGGCGCGGGCAGCAGCGACGGGGACAGGGCAGGGGCGGACGGCGCCGGCAGCATCGCGACGTCGCCGGGCAGCACGAGGACGGACACGCCGCGCTTGCCGACTGCCACCCGGATGGCGGTTTCCAGCACGCCGGGCATCTGCTCGGGGGTGGTCACCATCTCGCAGTAGTGGCTGCACTCCCCGAACAGGTTCTGCGGGTGGGTTTCCTGGAAGTAGTTGCGCCCGATCTCGGCGCTGGGGATCTGCGCCGCGATGGCCAGCACCGGCACGCGGGAGCGGTGGCAGTCGAACAGCCCGTTGATGAGGTGCAGGTTGCCCGGCCCGCAACTGCCGGCGCAGACGGCCAGGCTGCCGGTCAGGTGCGCCTCGCCGCCGGCGGCAAAGGCCGCCACCTCCTCGTGCCGGGTGTGCATCCAGTCAATGCCGCCATGCTTGCGCAGCGCCTCGGTGATGGCGTTCAGGCTGTCGCCGGCCACGCCGTAGATGCGGCGGACACCGGCTTGATAGAGCGCCGTGATGACCAGGTCGGCGACATTCTGCTTGCTCATGTGCGACGTCCTATTGTTGGGGATGTTCCGGTCACGTTTCGCTGGTAGCGGCGCCAGCCATGCGCAGGAGGCCTGCGGCAGCATTGTCGCCGCGGCCCTGTATGGCGGTCACCCCAAGGCCCGCATACTGGGCCTGGTTCACCTTTCCAGGCACGATGGACGGCCTGTGTCCGTCTTCCGTCAACATCAATTCGCGCCGGCGGCAGGATCGGCCAGAGGCTGGCTGGCGCATGTCGCTGCCAGTCTCGATCCTGCCGCTGCAAGCCCACGCGGCGATACGTCCGCCCGCATCCTGGCATGACTGTGCCGACGGATGCCGCCAATTGCCAGGACCGTTTGCCATGCGGATGGCAAACCCCGGGCCATAGCACGCACACGGTCGCCACGTGGCGCGACGCGGGTTGCCAGGATGCCCAGGGAAGCGCGCAACGGGCGCATGGACATCCGGGCCGCGGAAGTGGAGCGGCGGTGAAAGCAGCGCCGTGCCGTTGCATCCCCGCGCCGGTCCGGCAATATCCCGTCCCATGCGGATGCCCCGCCATTCCTGGATCGTCGCCGCGTGCGGGGACGTGTGAACGATGCTGCCATCTGATGCCATCGGGGGCGTCGACTCCATCGCCCACCTCGTGCAGGTCGCGCTCACCCCGGTGTTCCTGCTGTCGGGCATCGGCACGCTGCTCGGCATGTTCAACCTCCGGCAGAACCGGGTGGCCGACCACGCCGAGCACCTGACCGAGCTGGCGGACGCCGAGCAGGATGAGGCCAAGCTCGGCCTGCTGCTGGCTCACCTGGTCCGCCTGCGTCGCCGCCGGTCGGCGCTGGACGCCGCGGTGGTGCTGGGAGCGGTCGGCGGCGTATGCACTTGCGGCGCCGCGCTCGTGCTGTTCTTCGGCGGCCTGCGGGATGCCAAGGTCGCCTCCTGGCTGTATCTGCTGTTCGGCGGCGCGCTTGCCTGCACGGTTGGTTCCCTGGTCGCGTTCATGGCGGACAGCGTCCTGGCTTGGCACGGGCTGCAACGGGAAGGGCCGATGCCGCGGTCGAAGCCGAGCTGAAGGCAAGGACGGCTTGCGACCTCTGTCCCGCATGTGGCTGCGGGGCAGGCGGAGGCGGTGCTCCTCTCGATGGCAGTCGTCGGCGCTGGGATGTCTCCTGCTTAGGTGAGATGCGGCAACGCCAGGTAGTTGGTGCTCTGCATCTCCTCCAGCCGGGACGCCGTGCGTTCGAACGCTTTCGCACCTTCCCCGCGCATATACAGCCGGTCTGGCACGTCCGCGGCGCTCGCCACCAGCTTGACCCGGTGGTCATACAGCGCATCCACAAGCACGATGAAGCGCCGGGCCACGTCGTAGTTGTCAGGTGACAGCCGCGGCACTCCGTCCAGCACCAGGGCGTGGTAGTGCGTGGCCAGCGCCAGGTAATCGCCTGCGCCCAGCGGCGTGCCGCACAGCGCGTCGAAGTCGAAGCGTGCGACGCCCGCAGCCGCCAGCGGCACCGGCACGCTGCGGCCCATCACCTGTAGGCGCTCCGGCCGCGGGCGAGCGCCATCGGTCAGGCCGGCAAACGCCTCGTCCAGCGCCGTGTCCGCGCGCGCATCGGCCGGGACCAGCCAGGTCGGCTTGCCGCGCAGGCGCTGGCGGCGCCAGTCCCGTGCGCCATCTAGCACCAGCACGTCCAGGTGCTCCTTCAGCAGCTCGATGGCCGGCAGGAAGGCGTCGCGGCCGGGCTGCCCGGCGAACAGGTCGTCCGGCTTGGTGTTGCTGGTCGCGACGATCACCACGCCACGGGCGAACAGCGCGCGGAACAGGCGGCCCAGGATCGTGGCGTCGGTGATGTCGTTGACCTGGAACTCGTCAAAGCACAGCAGCGCCGCCTCGCCCGCAATGGCGTCGGCAAGCGGCGGGATCGGGTCGTCGGACCCCGGGTCGGCCAGGCGGTGCGGGGTCCGGCGCCAAGCGTAGATGCGCCTGTGCACGTCCTGCATGAAGGCATGGAAATGGACCCGGCGCTTGCGCGGCACCTCCGCCACCTCGAAGAACAGGTCCATCAGCATGCTCTTGCCCCGGCCCACGTCGCCGACGAGGTATAGGCCATGCGGGAAGTCGCTGGGGATGTCGTCTCGCGGGGCGCGCAGAAACCGGCTGAGCAGGCCGCGGCGCGGGTGCCCGTCTGGGTCGTGGACAGCCGGGTCATAGCCGCGCAGACGCGACCATAGGCCTTGCAGCCGCTCTGCGGCGACAGCCTGCGCCGGGTCGGTGGTCAGGGTGCCACGAGCCAGCAACGCGCGGTAGGCTGCCAGCGGGCCAACAGATTGCGATTTTACGTTATTTTTTGTTGCGGACATGTCATTATCCGGTCCAGGCTCAACTGGGCTGATCACTGAATCGGGAGCATGTAACCTTGAGATGGATAGCGGCGTTGTTTCGTCAGAGGTTTGCGAGCGGATGGAGAGGCGCAAGATGAGGTTGGTCCTGGTAGCTGTGGCAGCGTTGATGGTGTCCTGCCTACCGGCAGACGCAGTGGAGTTCCAGACCCAGATTACCAAGCAGCTCTTCACCTGTGCCAAGCCAAGCTTGCAACGCGTTATCGTAACGTCTGAGACGGCGCCTTGCTGTGACGGACAACTCCGTTGCGCTCAATTTCTATCCACCACTGGCATCCTGCGGAACAACCGCATTCCGCGCACCTGATCCCTTGCATATCACCGTTGAGTTGGGTGACCGCTGGGCTTAAATCCAGGCCATGATTGAACTTGATTATGCCGGCTTGGCCGCAACGCCCGTCGTCGCCGATCCCTTCACCCATGTGGTCATACGCAATTTCGTACCACCTGGTCCCCTGGCCGAAGTCGTCGGTGGCTTGCCGTCGCTGAGCAAGGGCGGCTCGTTCCCGACTGGGGGACTGCGGCTGGGCCAGGCGGCCCGTGCGCTCATCGGGGAGCTTGAGGGGCCGCGGTTCCGCAACGCTATTGCCGAGAAGTTCGGGCTGAATTTGGACGACGCACCGACGATGGTGACGCTCCGGGGCCAGTCGCGGGAGAAGGATGGGCGCATCCACTGCGACAGCCTGGCCAAGCGGGTTACGGTACTGCTTTACCTGAACCCGGATACAGCGGACTGGGCACGCCAGGATGGTTGCTTACGCCTGCTGCGCCGCCCGGATGACCTGGACGATTATGCCGTCGAAGTGCCCCCGGTGAACGGCACCCTGCTGGTGTTCCCGAATGGGCCGACGACCTGGCACGGACACAAGCAGTTCGTTGGGCGCCGCTACGTCGTGCAGCTCAATTGGATGACGACGGACGACAAGGCACGTTACGAGATGCGTCGCCACCGGGTCACCGCATTCTTGAAGCGTTTGACACGCGCAGCGTAGGGGTTTCCCCTAGCAGGGTCTCAGGCTCCTGTATGCTGCCGGTTGTAGCGGCAAGCTGGATATGGATGCTAACCTGTGCCGGGTCATCTCCGACCATATCCCGCGGGTGTCTGCACGGCACAGCATCATTGACATCAGGGCAAAGCCATCGCCAATGAGGGCGCTGGTCCGGTTTGCCGCCTACGGCAATGCTGAGCGACGGCGCCATGGCGGTGCTACCGCTCCCAGGCACCACCACGGAGGCTGGGCGGGACGCGGCTACTCCCGCCGCAACACCTGGTCAGTGATGAAGCTGGCGAGTCCGCCGGCAACGAAGTCCCGCTTCAAGCGATGCTCGTCGTATTCGGTCCGCACCCAGTCGAGGAACGGAACGCGGCCTTCAGCCTCCACGGCGTAGCGGACGAAGAAGGCATCGAGCACGCCCGTGCGGGCACGGCTCCAATGACCGAAGCGCCATGAAAGCTGCTGCAACGCGTCGGCGGCCCGTCCGCCCTCGAACATGATCGCCAGGCCCGACGCCAGCCCGGCGCGGTCGGCGCCGGACTTGCAGTGCATCAGCGCAGGGGTTTGCAGGCTGGCATAGATGTCAGCAAACCGCAGGATGCGGTCGCGATGCGGGGCACCACGGCTTTCAAAGGCCATGTCTATGTGATGCAGCCCCAAATGCTCTGCGGCTTCCCGCGAAAGCGCGTCTGAGCCGCACTTGCGGTGGCCTCTTAGGTTAACGAGCGTCTTAAGCCCATAACGCCGGGTTGCCGCCGCAAGATGCCCCGGAGTGGGATGGTTGGAGCGATAGAGTTTACCGGGGATTACCTCAGACAAGTTGGTCCAAACCGAGCGAAACACGGCATGGTCCACGAGCAGGCTATCGGTCCAGGCGGCCATGCGTCCGCGGGCAGTATCAAGGGTGCTGTTGAACGCCATGCTTCCAGTTCTAAGCGTGGGGAACTTCTGCCCCCTCTCCTCCCACGAGAGGGTCGGGGTGAGGGAAGCGGCAAGCACTGCCCACGAACCACAAAGAACACCTCTGGATTAATTACAAGAACCGGTGCCTAGGGTTTCCCCTACCCCGGCCCCTTCCTAAAGGGAAAGAGGCAGAGCAGCTAGCACCTACCAAGAAAAGCAGTGGCTCGCGTTGGACGAAGCCGACGTTTGCTGTGTCGTCTGCCTCGCCCCCTACAGAACGACTTAGCCCTTGCGGTCCACGAGCAACTGCTTGATCTCGCCGATCGCTTTTGCGGGGTTCAGGCCCTTCGGGCAGGTCTGGGTGCAGTTCATGATGGTGTGGCAGCGATACAGCTTATACGGGTCTTCCAACGCATCCAGCCGATCCCCGGTCGCCTCGTCGCGGCTGTCGGCGATCCAGCGATAGGCTTGCAGCAGCGTTGCCGGGCCTAGGTAACGGTCGCCGTTCCACCAATAGCTGGGGCAGGACGTGGTGCAGCAGAAGCACAGGATGCACTCCCACATGCCATCGAGCTTGCTGCGCTCCTCCTTGCTCTGGCGGCGTTCGGCATCCGGTGGCGGCGGCGTATCGGACTTCAGCCATGGCTCGATGCTGCGAAGCTGGGCGTAGGCCTGGGACAGGTCGGGCACCAAATCCTTCACCACGGCCATATGCGGCAACGGATAGATGCGGACCGCGCCCTCGATCTCGTCATGCGCCTTGAGGCAGGCAAGCGTGTTGCCGCCATCAATGTTCATGGAGCATGACCCGCAGATCCCCTCACGGCAGGAGCGCCGGAAAGTCAGGGTCGGGTCAACCTCGTTTTTGATGTAGATCAGCGCGTCCAGCACCATCGGCCCGACCTTGTCCATGTCAAGCTCGTAGGTGTCGAGGTGCGGGTTCTGTCCGTCATCGGAATTCCAGCGATAGATCTTGAACTGCTTGACCCGAGTGGCACCGGGTGCCGCCTTGTAGGTCTTGCCCTGCCCGATCTTGCTGTTCTTGGGCAGCGTGAAAACGGCCATGTCTTACGAACCCTGAGGTCTGGAGCAGGCCCGCACCGGGCGGCTGCTCGTGAAAACGAAGGCTTGGGTGCGGCGCCCAGGCCGGCGCCGCACCGATTGCCCCTTAGTAAACGCGCTTCTTCGGCGGGAAAACGCTGACCTCGTTGGTGAGGGTCTGCATCTTCACCTCGCGGTAGCCGAGGTCCACCTTGCCGTCCGTGTCGCACCAGGCCAGCGTGTGCTTCATCCACTCACCGTCGTCGCGGTCCGGGAAGTCGTCATGGGCGTGGGCGCCGCGGCTTTCGTGACGGTTCTCGGCGCTGACCATCGTGGTCATCGCGTTGCCCATCAGGTTGTCGAACTCCAGCGCCTCCAGCAAGTCGGTGTTCCAGACCAGGCTGCGGTCGCTGACGCTCATGTCGGCCATGCCGGACCACAGGCCCTGCATCTTCGACACGCCCTCCTTGAGGCTCTGGCTGTTGCGATAGACTGCGGCGTGGGACTGCATGACCTTCTGCAGCTCGAACCGCATGGCCGAGACCTTGGTGCCGCCGTTGGCGTTCCGCACCGCGTCGAAGCGGTCCAGTGTTGCTTCTCCGGCCCGTGCCGGCAACGGAGCCTGGCTCGACCCAGGCTTGAGGATCTCTCCAGCCCGGTGCGCCGCCGCGCGTCCGAACACCACTAGGTCCAACAGCGAGTTGGTGCCCAGCCGGTTCGCGCCGTGCACGGACACGCACGCCGCCTCGCCGACCGCCATCAGCCCGGGGACGACGGCGTCCGGGTCCTTGACCGTGGGGCGCAGCACCTCCGTGCGGTAGTTCGTGGGAATGCCGCCCATGTTGTAGTGCACGGTCGGCAGCACGGGGATCGGCTCCTTGGTGACGTCCACGCCGGCAAACACCTTCGCGGTTTCACTGATGCCGGGCAGGCGCTCATGCAGCAGGTCGGCGCCCAGGTGCTCCAGGTGCAGGTGGATATGGTCCTTGTTGGGGCCGACGCCGCGCCCGGCATTTATCTCCAGCGTCATCGAACGGCTGACCACATCGCGGCTGGCCAGGTCCTTGGCGGTAGGGGCATAGCGCTCCATGAAACGCTCGCCCTCCGAGTTCGTCAGGTATCCGCCCTCGCCGCGTGATCCCTCGGTGATGAGGCAGCCGGAACCGTAGATGCCGGTCGGGTGGAACTGCACGAACTCCATGTCCTGCATGGGAATGCCGGCGCGGATCGCCATGCCGTTGCCGTCGCCGGTGCAGGTGTGAGCAGACGTGCAGGAGAAGTAGGCGCGACCGTAGCCGCCGGTGGCCAGCACGACGGTCTGGGCACGGAAGCGGTGCATGGACCCGTCTTCCAGGCACCAGGCCATGACGCCGCGGCAGGCGCCCTCCTCATCCATAATCAGGTCAAGGGCGATATATTCGACGAAGAACTCGACCTCATGCTTGAGGCTCTGCTGATACAGGGTGTGCAGGATGGCATGGCCAGTTCGGTCTGCGGCGGCGCAGGCGCGCATCGCCGGGGTCTTGCCGTATTCCTTCATGTGGCCGCCGAAAGGCCGCTGATAGATGCGGCCGTCCTCGGTGCGGCTGAACGGCACACCGTAGTGCTCCAGCTCATATACGGCCGGAATGGCCTCGCGGCACATATACTCGATGGCATCCTGGTCGCCGAGCCAGTCCGACCCCTTCACGGTGTCATACATATGCCAACGCCAGTCGTCCTCGCCCATGTTGCCCAGCGCGGCGCCGATGCCGCCCTGTGCCGCGACCGTGTGGCTGCGGGTGGGGAACACCTTGGTCAGGCAGGCCGTGCGCAGCCCGGCTGCTCCCATACCGAGCGTCGCCCGCAGCCCGGCTCCACCGGCGCCGACGACGACCACGTCATAGGTGTGGTCAACGACATTGTAGGCACGGGCAGACGGCATTGAAATCGCGTTCATTTACATCGCCTTGCAGGGGTGCAGGGGCACCCGGAGTGACCCCGCAGATATAGTCAAGCCAACGCCATTTTCAGCACCGCAACCGACGCCAGCAGGCCCAAAAGCAGGGCTGCGGCCTTGGTCCCGAGGATGGCAATGTTCATCAGCCACTTGGCATTGATGTAATCCTCATAGACGACCTGCAAACCCAACTGCATGTGATGGAAGGTGATGGCGATCAGCGCCAGCAGCAGCGCCGCGTTCACCGGGCGCCCGGCCCAATCCACCACAACCTCCTGCGGTGCGCCCACCAGGCGCAGCACGGCGAAGATGAACCAAAGGGTCAGCGGCACGAGCGCGATGCTGGTGATCCGCTCGGCATACCAGTGATGCACGCCGGAATGCGCCGCCCCCGTCCCACGCGCCCGGCCAAGCTGGGAGCGCATCACTTCGATGGCCATTTTCTCGCGCATGGCGGCTATCCCCTCAGCATCCAGAGCGCCGCCGCCCACACCAGGATGGTGCTGACGACGGTGGCGATCACCGTGGCCCAGCCGGAGGCGTGGGTCTGCGGCAGGTCGTAGCCGTAGCCGGCGTCCCAGGTCAGGTGCCGGATGCCGCCGAAGAAGTGATAGAACAGCGAGGCGGTCCAGCCGAACAGCACGAACAAGCCGACGGGCGAGCGCATGAAGCCGCTGACGGTCGCATAAGCACTGGGTCCCTGCGACGCCGCCACCAGCCACCACACCATCATCAGCGTGCCGACCGAAATGGCGATGCCGGTCACGCGGTTCATGATGGACAGGATGCTGGTGAGCTGCGGGGTGTAGATCTGCAGGTGTGGCGACAGCGGGCGGCGGACCAGTTGGCCGTCGCTGTCATGCCCGATCATCAGGGCGTCGCGTACGTCTTTCATGGGGTGTCAAGACTCCGGTGCGTCGTCCAGGGTTCCTAAGAGGGGAAGTGGGCGGGGTCAACGAGAGTGCAATGCAGTGCAGCATGA
>CAXTDP010000024.1:0-20105 GCA_964242295.1 uncultured Acetobacteraceae bacterium
CCTCGACCCTACCGGGGAGCGCCTGGGGGTGAAATTCCCCCGGGCGACTCGCCAGGTCGTGCTGACGATCGCCGGCGTGAAGCATTGGCTGTGGCACGCGGTCGACCAGAACGGGATGGTGTTGGACACTCTAGTCCAAAGCCGGCGCGACACGCAGGCGGCCAAGCGCCTGTTGCGCAGGCTGCTGCATCGGCAGTGCCGGGCGCCTCGTGTCATGGTCACGGACAAGCTGGCGAGTTACGGGGCAGCCAAGCGCGAGATGATGCTCTCGGTCGAGCACAGGAAACACAAGGGGCTGAACAACCGGGCAGAGAACTCGCACCAGCCGACGCGACAACGAGAGCGGCAGATGAAGCGCTTCAAGTCAGCCGGGCAGGCGCAGCGCTTCTTGTCCGCCCACGACGGGATCAACAACCTCTTCCACCTCCGTAGCCACCAAGTTCCAGCCACCCAGTATCGAGCCGCCCGGACCGAAGCCTTTCAGGTTTGGGCCGAGATCACCGGCGTCGCCGCTGCGGCATAACCCCGGACACGCCGTCCTTGTCGCACGCCATCGCGACCTCAATCCAACAAGTTGACAGTGCCGCCAGCGCAACTCAGAAGCTGCTGTGCATGACGATGTTCTCCAGCGCCTCCTGCCTCCCGCTCCGAGGCTGCGGTCCAGCGCCAGTCCCCGCTGCATGATCCGCTAGGTCCGTCAAGCTCATGCCGCCGGACAGGATTCCGACGCCGAGCGGCCCATCCCACCCGGCATAACGCTGCCCACGCGCCTGGTCCAAAACGCCATCAACCGTAATCCGCTCCGCAATCAGCAGTGCGCGTGCCATTGTGTCCACCCCGCCGACATGGGCGTGCAGCAGGTCCTCGGCATCTATGCTCTGGCGCCGGATCTTGGCATCGAAGTTAAATCCGCCGTTGCCCAGCCCCCCGGCACGGACCACCTCCAGCACCGCCAGCGACAGGTCCTGCGCGTTCGTCGGGAACTGGTCGGTGTCCCAGCCATTCTGCGGATCACCGCGGTTCATATCCACCGAACCAAGCACGCCAAGCGCCGCCGCCGTGGCTATCTCATGCTCGAAGCTGTGGCCGGCTAGGGTCGCATGGTTCGCCTCGACGTTCAGCTTCACCTCACCCAGCAGCTTATGCCGGGCCAGGAAGCCATAGACCGTAGCGACATCCCGGTCATACTGGTGCTTCGTCGGCTCCATGGGTTTCGGCTCCACCAGGATGGTGCCGGCAAAGCCGACCCGATGCTTGTGCTCCACCACCAGGTTCAAGAACCGCCCAAGCTGCGCATCCTCCCGCGCCAGGTCCGTGTTCAGCAGCGTGTCATAACCCTCGCGGCCCCCCCAAAGCACATAATTGCTGCCGCCAAGCCGGTGCGTCGCCTCCAGCGCGTGCTTCACCTGCCCAGCGGCATAGGCGAACACCTCGGGGTCCGGATTCGTAGCCGCGCCGGCCATGTAACGGGGATGGCTGAACAGGTTCGCGGTGCCCCACAGCAGACGCACGCCCGTGCGCTGCATATGCCCCTCAATATGCGCCAGCACCGCATCGAGGTTGGCGTTGCTGTCCCGCAGGCTGGCGCCCTCCGGTGCGACGTCGCGGTCGTGGAAGCAAAAGAACGGCAGCCCGAGACGCTCAAGGAAGGCGAACGCCGCATCCGCCTTCTGCACCGCCGCCGCCATCGGCTCCCCGGCGAACCACGGCCGCTCCTGCGTCGGCGCGCCAAACGGATCAAGCCCGTTGGCGACGAACGAGTGCCAGTAGGCCACCGCCGGACGCAGCCAGTTCTCCATCGAACGGCCCAGCACCATGCGCCCCTTGTCATAGTAGCGCAGCGCAAACGGGTCGACGGCGTCCGGACCCTCGAAGTGGACATGGGGCAGGTGGTCGAATGGTGTCATGGCTGGCATCCAAACTCGGAGAAAACGCGTCTCGGCGCCGGGTGGCGGCCCCCGACGGCAGCCCGGCCCGGCAGCAACCAGCCTGCCTGCGCCGCATCCCGCCTGTTCCAGCGCACTTGGGGCATGGCGTCGTCCGTCGATGCCGTCACCTGGTGGAGCAGGCTGGCGCCCGCCGCCGCGAGGACCGCCTCGCGGTCATACGCAGCGCGGCCAACAGCGGGGGACATCAAGCGTCGAGTCCAGTCCAAGCGGAGTCCGCCCGGGCCGACGCAAGCGCCGCCGCAATGAACCGCATCCCACGCAGGCCGTGCTCCAATCCAGGCACCAGCAGGCATGCCGGATCGGGCTCGCGGCCCTCGATGCGGGCGCTGATCTGCTCCGCCGTGTCGCGGTAAAGCTGTGCAAACCCCTCCAGGTAGCCCTCCGGATGTCCCGCCGGTATCCGGCTAGCATGCGCCGCGGCAGCGCCCGCCCCCGACCCGGCCCGGCGGATCAATTGCGGCGGCTCGCCAAACGGAGTGTACAGAAGGTGGTTTGGCTGCTCCTGCGACCAGTCCAGCCCGCCGGCTTCCCCATAAACCCTAAGTCGCAAAGCGTTCTCGTTCCCCGGCGCAACCTGCGACGCCCACAGCATCCCGCGCGCACCGCCGGCGAAGCGCAGCATCATATGGGCGTTGTCGTCCACCTTGCGCCCGGGAACGAAGCTTACCAGGTCGGCCGCGACGCTCTCGCACCGCAGGCCGCTCACGAACTCGGCCAGGTTGAACGCGTGGGTGCCGATGTCGCCGGTGCATCCGGCCGCGCCGCTGCGCTCCGGATCGGTGCGCCACGACGCCTGCTTGTGCCCGGTGTCCTCCAGGCCGGTCGTCAGCCAATCCTGCGGATACTCGACCTGCACTAAGCGGATCGTCCCCAGCCTCCCCGCCGCGACCATCTCGCGCGCCTGCCGCACCATCGGGTAGCCGGTATAATTGTGCGTCAGCGTGAACACGACGCCGCTCCGCCGCACCGCATCCGCCAGCGCCACCGCGTCCTCAAGCCGGTGCGTCATCGGCTTGTCGCAGATCACATGGATGCCGCGCTCCGCAAACGCCTGCGCCGGCGCGGCATGCATGTGGTTCGGCGTAACCACGGCGACCACATCTATCCCATCGGCACGCCCGGCCTCACGCTCCGCCATCTCCGCGAACCCGGCATAGCTCCGGTCCCCCGCGATGTGCAGCTCGCCAGCGCTGGCATGGGCGCGCGCCGAGTCGGATGACAGCGCCCCGGCCACCAGCTCGTACCGGTCGTCCAGCCGCGCCGCGATCCGGTGCACCCCCCCAATGAACGCCCCCTGGCCGCCGCCGACCATGCCGAGCCGCAGCCGCCGCGCAGCCGCCGCGCCCGCCGTCCCCTCAATCGCCATCTCAGCCGATCCCCAGCATCGCACGGTTCGCCGCCTGGTCGGTGCCACTCGCAGCGAAGTCGTCGAAGGCCCGGGCCGCCACCTCGATGATGTGCGACGCGATGAACGGCGCCCCCTCGGCCGCGCCCTGTTCGCTGTCCTTGATGCAGCACTCCCATTCGAGCACCGCCCACCCGTCAAACCCGTATTGCGAAAGCTTGGAAAAGATGCCGCCAAAATCCACCTGGCCGTCCCCCAGCGAGCGGAACCGCCCGGCGCGGTTCACCCAAGGCTGGAACCCGGAGTAAACCCCCTGCCGGCCACTCGGATTGAATTCCGCGTCCTTCACATGGAACATCCGGATGCGCTGGTGGTAGATATCGATGAACTGCAAGTAGTCGAGCTGCTGCAGCAAGAAGTGGCTAGGATCATACAGGATGTTGGCGCGCGGATGATTGCCGACCCGCTCCAGGAACATCTCATAGGTGATGCCGTCGTGCAGGTCCTCGCCCGGATGTATCTCGTAGCAGACGTCCACCCCCGCCGCGTCAAACGCATCCAGGATCGGCCGCCACCGCTGCGCCAACTCGTCGAACGCCGTCTCCACCAGCCCGGCCGGCCGCTGCGGCCAAGGATAAACAAACGGCCACGCCAACCCCCCCGAGAAGGTGACATGCGCCGTCAGCCCCAGGTTGCGCGACGCCCGCGCCGCCATCATGAGCTGCTCCACCGCCCATTCCTGCCGCGCCTTTGGATTGCCCCGCACCGCCGGGGCGGCAAAGCCGTCGAATGCCGTGTCATAGGCCGGATGCACCGCGACAAGCTGCCCCTGCAGGTGGGTCGACAGCTCCGTCAGCTCCACGCCTGCCTCAGCCAGGACGCCCTTAACCTCGTCGCAGTACGTGGTGCTCTCGGCGGCACGGCCCAGGTCGAACAGCCGGGCATCCCAGGACGGGATTTGCACCCCCTTGTAGCCATGCCCGGCCGCCCACGCGGCAATCCCAGCTAGGCCATTGAACGGCGCCGCATCACCCGCGAACTGCGCGAGAAAGATGGCCGGTCCCTTGATGGTCTTCATGTCGGATGCGTCCCCCGATGGTTTTCTTATGGGTTGGCGACGAACGGACCGCCGCGGCACTGCTTCAGGTAATTCAGCGCATGGACCTGCCCGGTCATCTCCAGATCATCGCGGTAAACCGGGTCATGCCAGCCCTCGATATCAATCGAGCCGTCGTAACCGCCCAGCCGAAGCTCGCTGATGACATCGGTCCAGTTCGTATCGCCAAACCCCGGCGTCCGGTGGAACGCGAACGGCACCTTGCCGAATATCCCGTGCTTGCGCACAACGTCCCAGCGCACCGTCGCGTCCTTGCCGTGCACATGAAAGATCTTCGGCATCCAATCGAGCAGCTGCGGCATCGGCTCGATCAGATAGAAAAGCTGGTGGCAAGGCTCCCATTCCAGCCCGATGTTCTCGTCCGGCAACGCGTTGAACATCAGCTCCCAAGCCGCGGGACTATGCGCGATGTTCCAATCGCCGGTCTCCCAGGTCCCCAGCATCGGGCAGTTCTCGAACGCGATCCGCACGCCCTTATCGGCAGCCCGGCGCGCTAGCTCGCCCCAAACCTCCTTATACCGCGGCAGGCTCTCCGGCAGCGGCTTGCCCCGAATGCGCCCGGTGAAACCAGCGATCACCGTCGCCCCGAACAGGTGGGCGTTGTCAATCAGCTTGACCCAGCCCTCATGGGTTTCACGGTCAATATCGGTGCCCTCCAATGGGTTGCCGAACATCGCCAGCGTCGGGATTGTCACGTCGGCGTTGCCGATCGCCTCCTTCACCCGTTCGGCCAGCCGCGGCAGGTCGTGCCGCATGTGCTGCCACCACATCAATTGCAGGCTTTCGAAGCCGTGCGGCAGGATCTGGCGTATGTAGTCCGGCGCTTCCACCCGGTTGCACCGGACCATCGTGCCGATCCGGTTCTTCAGTTGTGCGTTTTGCATGGTCATTCCGCTTCGGTGATGTAGACGAGCTGCCCGGTCTCGGCGCTCTCGATGGCGCCGGCCACCATGGCCAGGCTCTTGATATTCTCAGACCCCGTGGTCTCCGGCGGCTGGCCCGAGCGGATCGCCTGGATGAAATCCTTGATCACCCCGCGATGCCCGCCCACGCGATCCCCAGGATCGAGCGCCGGCACGGTAACCGGATCAAACTCCGAGAACAGGCCAGGCGGCCCGCCGACCCGGCGCACCACCTCGGCGCGCACGTCGTCCTCCCCGTCCCACAGCAGCGTGCCGCGCGTCCCGGTGATCCGCCAAGCGCTTTCCCAGCTCGTGCGCAGGCCCTCCGCGCACCAGCTTCCCCGGTAGTTGAACACGGCGCCGCCACCCATCTCGAACACCGCAATTGCCGAGGCGCCATCCGCATACCAGGAGTTCACCGGGTTCCACTCGCGGCACCAAACGCTGGCCGCCGCCCCGCCGGCGAACAGGCGCCCGACGTCGAAGGTGTGTATCGCCATGTCCAGCAGCAGCACGTGCCGCATCTCTTCGCGGAAGCCGCCGAAATGCGGCCCAAGGAAGAAGTCGCAATACAGCCCGGTCACCTCGCCAATGCCCCCGCCGCGCAGAAAGCGGGCAATACGGCGCACCCCGGGGTGGTAGCGCCGGTTCTGGATAACGGCATGCACCCGCCCAGCGGCGCGCGAAGTGCGGATAAGATCGCGCGCATTCTCCAGCGTGTCGGCCATCGGCTTCTCGGTCAGCACGTGGCAGCCGTGCTCCAGCGCCGTGGTCGCGACCTGGTGCCGCACGCTCGGCACGACGATGTCGAACACCGCCTCCGGCTGCTCCTGCGCCAGCATGGCGGCAAGGTCAGGCCCAACCGCCGCCCCGTCCAGCGACAGCTCGGCCCGCCGCTCCTCGGCGCGCCCGACCTCGGGGTCCACCAGCCCAACGATCTCGACCTCACCCGTCGCCAGCGCCGCCTTCAAAAAGTTGGTGCTCATCCGCCCGCACCCGGCGGCCACCACGCGTATACCACTCATTTCAAAGCTCCTGCCGTCAGGCCGCTCACGATCCGCCGTTGCAGCAGCATGAAGACGATGATGACCGGGGTGACGAACACGCTGGCAAAGGCCATCGCGTTGCCCCAGTCCGAATAATCGGCGCCCACAAAGCCATACAGCCCGACCGTAGCCGGCTGCAGCGCCTTCCGGTTCAGCAGCGAGACCGGATAAACGAACTCGCCATAGGCCAGCAGGAACACCAGCGCCCCGACGACGATGTAGCCGACCCGCGCCAGCGGCAGCGTGATCCGCAGGAACGCCATAACGCGCGACGACCCATCCACCCGGGCCGCATCCTCCAGGTCCACCGGCACCTGGGCGAAGCTGGTGCGCAGCATGACGATGGCGAACGGCAGCGTCTTGGTCGTGGTCGCAAGGATCACGGCGAGCTGGGTGTTGATCAGGCCGAGCTGCCGGAAGATCACGAACATCGGCGTCACCAGCAGCGGCGGCGGCAGCACCTGCGACAGCATCACCCCGACCAGCATCGCATCCATCCACAGCGACGTCTTGCGCGCCAGCGAGTAGGCGGCCCCTGTCGCCAGCACCAGCGTAAGCACGGTGACCCCCACGGACAGCAACACGCTGTTGCCCATGAACAAAGCGATGTTCTCCCGCTCGAAGATCCAGCGGAAGGCGGCGAGCGTCGGGGCATGCGGCATAAGCGTCGGCGGGCTGGCATTCAGCTCGTCCGACGTCTTCAGCGCCGACGCATACATCCAATAAACCGGGAACAGATACAGCGCGGAGATGCCGGCGCCGACGCCGGTGAGCAGCCAGCGGCGCATCAGGACAGCCGCTCCGCCCGGACGCTGCGCACATAGATCAGCGCCACCAGGAACACGACCACCAGCATCACGGTCGAGATCGCGGCGCCGCCGCCGAAGTCGAACAGCTCGAACGACAGGCGGTATGCCCAGACCGGGAAGATGTTGCTGGAATCCACGGGACCGCCATGGGTCATGGTCCAGATCAGGTCGAACGCCCGCATGGTATAGACGGTCGAGAGCGCCAGCAGCGCATAGATGGTGGGGCGCAGCATCGGCACAGTCAGCGAAAAGAACCGGCGCACTGGCCCGGCGCCGTCCAGCGCCGCGGCCTCGTACATGTCCTGCGGCAGCCCGGCCAGCCCCGCCGCCAGCAGGATCATGTTGAACGGCACCCCGAACCAGATGTTGGCGAGCGTCACGCCGAACAGCGAAGTCGCCGGGTCGGAGAGCCAGTAGATCGGCCCGGACGCCAGCCCAAGGCTGCGCAGCGCATAGTTGATGACCCCGTTGTCCGAGGCCAGCAGCCACTTCCAAACCGCGCCGATCACCAGCGGCGGCAGTATCCAGCCCGCGAGGATGAGGCCGCGGAAGAAGCTCGCCCCTGGGAAGGGCTGCTGGAAGAACAGCGCCAGCGCCAGGCCGCCCAGGAATTGCAGCGCGATGTTGCCGACCACGAACAGCAGCGTGTTCTGCAGCACGATGGCGAACAGCGGGTCGCCGATCAGCTTACCGTAATTGTCCAGGCCGACGAACGGCCGGAACACGGTACCGATATTGCCGAGCGTAACCTCTTGCACGCTCATGATCAGGTTATACAGGACGGGGTAGCCGACAAAGAACATCAGATACAACGCGCTGAACCCGACCATCACCGGCCAGACCGCCTCGGAGTCGAGCGCACGGTCCCGCCTGCGCCGTCTCGCGCTCACGCGCGGCGCCGCGTCTGGCCAGGCGTCGGCGGGCACCTACAATCCCACCATGGGCGTCCGGTCGAGGATCGGCGTGATCACCCTGGACGCCTTCTGCAGCGCCGCCTCAGGCGTGGAGCGGCCCGTCAGCGCTTCCTGCACCGCCGTCTGCACCGCTGCCGAGATATCGGGCCAGCGAGGATGCGGCCCGCGCGGCCGGGCCACCTCCATCTGCTTCCGGAAGGTGGCAAACGCCTCCGGAAACGCCGGCTGATCCACCTGCATATCCTTGATCGGCGCCAGGCGGCCGCCGGTCCAAGCCTGCTGCATCTGGGCCGGTTCGGACATGAACTCGATCACCTTGAACGCCGCCGCCACGTTGCGGGCGCCCTTCGGCACGCCCCACACATAGCCGCCCAGGGCAGACGCCTCGATCTCCTTGCCCTCACGATGCGGCAGGGTCGCGACGCGCCAGTTGAACTTGACCTCCTTCATGCGCTGCAGCTCCCAAGGGCCGCTCACCACCATCGCCGACCCGCCGGCCAGCCACGAGCTGGTCATCTCGAACTGCCGCTTCACCAGCACGTCGCGGGACGCCTGGCCCTTACCCACGAAATCCGTCCAAAGCTGCAGCGCCGCCGCCGCGTCGGGCGAGGTCAGCGTCTTCAGGTTCGCCCCGGATTGCTGCAGGAACGGCAGGAACTGGAACGTCCCTTCCTCGCTCTGCACCGCGCAGAACGCCATGCCGAACACGTTGTGCTCCTTGTCCGTCAGCACCTCCGCCGCATGCCGCAGCTCCGCCCAGGTCCGAGGCGGCTGGTCGGGATCAAGCCCGCGCGCCCGAAACATATCGGCGTTGTAATACAGCGCGAGCGTGTTGGCCTCGCCCGGCACGGCATACTGCTTGCCACCCCACAGCGTCGTCGCCCAGCTCCCCGGGTAATACTCTCCGGGCTTGATGACGCCGGACGCCTTGACCAGTGCCGACAGGTCCTCCAGCGCCCCCTGGGTCGCAAAGCTGGCGACGTTGGGGTTATCAACCGTAATCAGGTCCGGCACGTCGCCGGTCGCGATGCCCTTGATGAGCTGCTGCGACAACTGCCCGAACGGCACGAACTTCTGGTCAATCGGCAGGTCGGCGTGGGCGTCGTTCCACCGCTTGATGTTCTTGAGGCCGGGTTCGGTTTCCGCGCCGAAGATGTGCCACATCGTCACCTGCTCAGCTGCCGCCGCCCGCCGCGCACCACCCAGCAACGCCAGCGTGCCCAAGGCCATGCCTTGCTTCAAGAAATCCCGTCTCATGGTCGTCCCCCCGTTTGCCGCCGTCGTTTGCCGCGGCATTTCTTTTATGGTCTGAGCGTCTGGCCGCTTGCAGTGTCGAACCCGTGCAGGCTGTCCTCGTCGAACGCAAGCTGGATGGGCGTGCCCGGCGGGGCGCGGAACCGGTCCCGCACGCTGGCCGTCACCTGCACCCCGCCGAAACGGCACAGGATGAGCGTGTCCACGCCGGTCGGCTCGACGTCCACCACCTCCGCCCCGACGCCGGACTGCGCCGGACGTATGGCTTCCGGACGCACGCCCAGCGTCACCGCCTGCCCTTCCCGCCCGCAGCCGCGCGGGAAGGGCAGGGTGGTGCCGTCCTCCAGCACCAGCCTGCCGCCCTTCAAGCTGCCCGGGATGAGGTTCATCGAGGGCGAGCCGATGAACCCGGCCACGAACAGCGTCGCCGGCCGGTCATACAGCGTCTCCGGCGTGCCCTGCTGCTCGATTCGCCCACCGTTCATGACGATGATCCGGTCCGCCATCGTCATCGCCTCGACCTGGTCGTGGGTGACGTAGATGCTGGTGCTGCCTAGCCGCCGGTGCAGCGCCTTGATCTCGGCCCGCATCTGCACCCGCAGCTTCGCATCCAGGTTGGACAGCGGCTCGTCGAACAGGAACAGCCGGGGATGGCGGACCATGGCCCGGCCCATCGCCACTCGCTGCCGCTGCCCGCCGGACAACTGCCCCGGCCGCCGCCCGAGTAGCGGCCCCAGGTTGAGCACTGCAGCCGCCCCCGCCACCGCCGCCGCGACCTTGTCCGCAACAACCCGCCGGAGCCGCAGGCCGAAGCCGATGTTCTCCGCCACCGTCATGTGCGGATAAAGCGCATAGCTTTGGAACACCATCGCCACGTCGCGGTGCATCGGCGGCATGTCGTTGACCCGCTCGGCGCCGATGGAAATATCGCCGCCGCTCACCGACTCAAGCCCGGCGATCATCCGCAGCAGTGTGGACTTGCCGCAGCCGGACGGCCCAACCAGCGTGATGAACTCCCGGTCCGCCACGTCCAGGTCAATGCCGCCGAGGATGTGGAGCGGGCCATAATCCTTTCGGACCCCCCGCAATGTCACTGATGCCATTGGAGGTGCTCCGTACCGCCCCACCTGCGCGGCGTGTCGCCGGACGTCATGGCAGGTTGTCGCGAATGAAGATGTCGATACGGATACGCTCCTGGTCCGGCATCAGCGGCTCGTTCAGGCAATGCGCCATCAGCACCCGCGCCGCCGACCGTATCTCGTGCCCGGCGTCCTGGTTGATGCAGGCGTCCATGATGCCGCGAACCAGGAAGCGCCGCGTGTGGGCCGTCAGCTCGTGCCCGATATACACGACGTCGTGGGCGCGTCCGGCCGCTTCCAGGGCTGCCGCGACACCCCGGTTGCCGGCGCCGATGTTGTAGATGCCAATGATGTCCGGCGCCTGCAGCATCTCCCGCACGATGGCCTCGTTCTGCCGCTCGTCGTCCCGGCCCTCGCTGACCGGCTGCAAGGTGAGGGCAGGGTAGTCTGTGCCGATGACCTGGCAAAACCCGAACCGGCGTTCCGAGTGGTCGCGCAGCACCATCGAACCTGCAATCAGGCCCACCCGGCCGGTCCGGCCTCCGAGGAACCGGCCCATCAAGCTGCCTGCCGTGCGCCCGGCCGCCGTGTTGTCGATGCCGACGTAGCGCAGCCTGCGCGCGGCAGGCGCATCGGACACCAACGTCACGACCGCGACACCAAGCCTCGTCAGTTCGTCGAGCGCGTCGCGCACCCGAGGATGATCAAGCGCCACGGTCGCAACGCCCTGATACCGTGTGCCCAACCCTTCCAGCGTGGATGCGAGGGCCTCGGGGTCGAAAACATCAACCAAAATCGTCTCGATATAGGCACGCTGCGGCGCCAGCCACTCCGCAGTCAGCCGGACCTGTTCCGACAGCAGCGCCACGAAGCTCGTGCCGCTGACCGGCAGGATGAAGCAGAACTGGAAAGCCTGGTTGCGGGACAGGCGCGTCGCCACCGGGTCCGGACGGTAGTTGAGCTTGGCAACCGCGGCCTCGATGCGGCTCATCGTCCGGCTATGCACACCCGGGCGGCCGTTGATCGCCCGATCGACAGTCGCGATCGAAACGCGAGCTTCACGTGCGACGTCCTCCATGGTCACTCTTTCGGCGACAACTCCCATACCCGATGATACCTCATAAAATGAGGTGCGCAATTCAAAATACGACGAAGCGGCTCTGGCTTGAACTCACTGGCATTACGAGCCTTGCGAGGCACTCTCCTCGTTTCTGAACGGGTGTGCGAGGGGTCGGCCTTGCGTTGCGTTGCGAATAGGCTTGCGTCCTCACGGCGAGGAACCGCGTCATGGCACGCGAGCGGCGTTGGTGCATGGCCCCGAGCACAGGCAGCAGGGTTCCTGACCCGTACGGTTCAGCGGCGGACGGAGACGGGCTTGGCGACGCGGATCATGCGCTTGAACACCTGGGCAGCCAGGGCGACCTCGCTGTGCTGAGCGGGCCGGTTGCGGGCACGCAGCTTGGACCCGATCAAGTGCTTGTAGCGGTTCATGATGGTTGCGGCGTGATGCTTGCCATCCAGCCAGCGCTGTTTCGTCCACCCAGAAGGTGATGTCACCTCGCCGCCGGAGCAGTCCCGCTTCGTAAGCCGACCAGTTCGTCATCCGGTAGCGGGTCCGGGGACTGCGATGACGGCACGCGGCGTTGTGCTGAAACGGCATGGAAGGAACATGCTTGCCCCTACAGGGTCAGGCTACCCGAGCATCCGTGCATCAACGCGCCCGTGCGGCCCAGTTCATCCCGCGGCGGAAGATGGCAGCCATCTCCGGCACCTGGAACTCCGAGGCGACGTGCCCAAGCGCGCTGTAGAACACCCGGCCCTCGCCGTGGCGGCGCTTCCACACTACCGGAATGACATGGCCGCTGATCCAGGAACAATGGGCGCCGCCGAACGTCGTGGTTGCCAGCACCTCGTTGTTCGGGTCGGTATGCATGTAATACTGCTCCGACCGGTAGGCGAAGTCGCCGATGCCGGCCATCACCGGATCATCCGGCCGGGTGACGTTGATCGTGTAGTCAATGATGTTCCCGGGATGTGCCACCCACTGGCCGCCGACCATAAACTGGTATTTGACCTCGTTGCGGAAGCTGTCGCCCATCTGGCCGTGGAAGCCGGCAAGTCCGGCGCCCTCCTCGACCGCAGCATACAGCGCGTCAACCTCGGCCTTGGCGATCGTGGCCATAGTCACGACCGGCACGATTAGGCTCATCTGCCCCACGCCTGGCTCTGCAAAGGCTGCGGTGCTGTCGGCCACGGTCACGTCGAACCCGTCCTCCCGCAGCATAGCCGCCACGACCGCGGCGCACTCCACCGGCTGGTGCCCGGCCCAACCGCCATGAACGATCAGCGCTTTACGCATTCCTTGGTCCCTCCATCAATCCAGTTGGCCGGCGACAGGCCAGGCCGGCAGCGGCGCGGGGCGCTCGCACCGGCTTTCGATCTCGACGAAACGGCCGCGTTCGCTCGCCTGGCCGAACGCTTCCATGACCTGCAGCACGTGAAACCCGAGCACCCCGTCGCACCGGTGCGGCCGGCCGGTGCGCAGGGCGCGGGCCATATCCACCAGGCCGATCGCCCGGAAATTGCCGTCCGCATAGCCATGGCTGAGCGGGATGTCCGCCCAGGCCTCGCGCCCCTTGGCCAACGAGACGGTGCCGCCGAACCGGTTGGGGTCCGGGACGACCATCGAGCCTTCCGTCCCATACAGCTCCATGTTGCCGTGGCGGTGCTGCCATACGTCGAAGCTGGTCGCGATCGAGACGACCGCGCCGCTCACGAACTGCATCAGCCCGGACACGTGCGTCGCCACCCCCACGTCGAGCACCGTTCCGCGCTTGGGGGCGCTGCTGACGGTGCGCCGTTCGAAGCCGGAGGTCGCGAAGCCAGTGACCCGGGCGACCGGGCCGAGCAGGTTGACCAGGTTCGTCAGGTAATACGGACCCATGTCGAACATCGGGCCACCCCCAGGCGCGTAGTGGAAGCCGGGGTCGGGATGCCAATGCTCGTGGCCGTGGTTCATCATGAACGCCGTGCCGGACAGCGTCTGGCCGATCGCGCCCTCGTCCAGCAGGCGTCGTGCGGTTTGATGGGCGCCGCCCAGGAATGTGTCCGGGGCGACCCCCACGCGCAGTCCGGCCGTCTTCGCCGCATCCAGCAGGGTGCGCGCCTCGGTAGCCGAAGCGCCGAGCGGCTTCTCGCAATGGACGTGCTTGCCGTGGCGCACCGCGTCGAGGCCGACCGGAACATGCGCCTGGGGGACGGTCAGGTTGAGGACGATCTCCACCGCCGGGTCGGCAAGCAACGCGTCCACGGAGGTGGCATGCAGCCCAAACTCCTCGGCGCGGGCGCGGGCGCGGCTCTCGTCCAGGTCGGCGCAGGCGACGACCGCGATGTCCGGGAAGTAACCAGCGGCAGCGCGGAGATAAGCGGCGCTGATGTTGCCGCAGCCGATCAGGCCGATACGAACGGGGTCCACGAATTTTCCTTATTCACCGCGTTGTTGGGAGGCTTGCTGCGCCGAAGCCCCGTGTTGGGGCGCCTGCGCACGAGTGCTCGGCGCGGCCTCGGCCATTGAATGGCCGGCGTCGTAACGCCGGGCGACGCTGGCCCCGAAGGCCGGCGATTACCCTTGTTCTGCTCAACGTGCACCATCGTTGCGGCAACAGAAGCTGTCTGTGCGGTGGAGGGCAGCCCGCGCCCTGGCTTTTCGCCATCACCGTCCGGCAGCCTACGCCGCTTCAGCATCATCGCCCCCTCCCGCTTGTAGGCCTCGCTTGTAGGCAATGTGATCGGGCCTTCACGGGAGGACAAGCACAATTTGAGTTGCGCCCCTCACGGTGGGATGCCAGGTTGTTCCGACGGGCATAGAACCCGGCGCGGGGAGGAAAGCGTGAGGACATTCGTTCGCCTGGGCGTTGCGGCAGCAGCCGTGGCGTTCGCCCCAATCATGGCGGCGCCGTTGGCGCCCGCGCGCGCCGACGAAGCGGTCAAGTGGCTGCACGTCGAGGTCAACCCGGCCCAGATCGCGGTCTGGAACGGCGCCGCGCGCCAGTTCGAGGCGACCCACCCAGGGGTGAAGGTTGACCCGCAATACATCGAGAACGAGGCCTACAAGGCCAAGCTGACCACCATGCTGCAAAGCCGCGATAAGCCGGCAATGTTCTACAGTTGGGCCGGAGGCGTGTTGCGGGCACAAGTCGAGGCCGGGGTATTGCAGGACATCACCGCGCAGGTCAAAGGTTATACGGACCAGCTCAACCCGGCTGCGGTCGGTCCGTTCACCGTGGACGGCAAGGTTTACGGCATCCCGCAGACACTGACGGTCGTGGGGTTCATCTACAACAAGGACCTGTTCCACCGCGCCGGCGTTGATGGCGACAAGGTCAAGACCTGGGATGACCTGCTGGCGGCGGTGAAGACGCTGAAGGCCGCCGGCATCACGCCGCTGACGTCGGGTGGCGCCGACAAGTGGCCCTTGGCGCTGTATTACTCGGCCCTGGCGTTGCGCGAGGGCGGGAAGGACGCCATTGACGCGGCGATGGCCAACCGGGATGGCGGCTTCAAGGCGGCGCCGTTCGTGAAGGCGGGCGCCGACTTCAAGCAGCTCGTGGACCTGCAGCCGTTCCAGGCGGGCATGCTCGGCACGAAGTACCTGCCCTCCGTCGGCCTGTTCGCCGACGGTAAGGCGGCGATGTCGCTGGTCATCAGCACGTTCTATGCCCAGCAGAAATCCATCGCGGCCGACAAGAAAGGTTTGTCGGACGAGCAGCTCGGCTGGATTGACTTCCCCGGCGTCGCCGGCGGCAAGGGCAAGCCCACCGACACGCTGGGCGGCATCAACGGCTGGGTGGTCAGCAAGGGCGCGCCAGCGGCCACGGTTGACTTCGTCAAGTCGTTCGTCTCGCCTGATGTGCAGTCGAAGCTTGCTGCGGCCGGGTTCATCGTGCCGGTGGTGCGCAGCGCGGAGGCGGCGATCACCAACCCGTTCCAGCGCCACTTCGCGGATGAGCTGGATCGGTCCACCTACCATCAGAACTTCTATGACCAACTGCTCGGCCCGTCGGTGGGCCGCACGGTGAACGACGCGGTTGCGGAGATCGCCGGCGGCTCCATGACGCCCGACGAAGCGGCCGCGGCCATCCAGGCGGCTTGGGAGCAGGGCAACTGATCGCTGCCCCGCGATTGGCGCCGGCCCGGCTGAAGCCAGGGCGGGGATTGTGGACGTTCGGCGTTGGCGCCGGGCGGCGCAAGCGGGGCGGCCCGGGCGACGGCGGCCGGATGACCGCGATCCTGCTGTTCCTGCCGCCAGCGCTGCTGCTGTTCACCCTGTTCGTGGTGCTGCCGGTCGTGGAGGCCGGCTGGTACAGCGGGTTCAACTGGAATGGCTACGGGCGTCCCACCCAGTGGGTCGGCCTGGCCAATTACTGGGCGGTGTTCGCTTCGCGCCCGTTCCTGCTGGCGCTGCGCAACAACGCGCTGGTGATCGCGGTGTCGCTGCTGGTGCAACTGCCGCTGGCGATGGCGCTCGCGATTGCGTTGTCCAACCGGTTCCGCGGCGCGGTGGCGTTGCGGCTGCTGTTCTTCATGCCCTACGTGCTGGCGGAGATCGCCGCCGGGCTGATCTTCTCGTTCGTCTATGACGGCGAGTATGGCCTGCTGGCTGGCATCTGGCGCGCGTTCGGATCGGACAGCCCGCCGCATCTGCTGGCAAGCCCGGCCACGGCGATGGCGGCGATCCTGGTCGTCGTGGTGTGGAAGTACTTCGGCTTCCACATGATGCTGTTCATCGCGGCCCTGCAGGGCCTGGACCAGTCCCAAGTCGAAGCGGCGCAGCTCGACGGCGCGAGCCGCGCCCAGGTCCTGCGCCATGTCGTGCTGCCGGCCATGTATCCCACCATCCGGCTATCGGTGTTCTTCGCCATCGTCGGCTCGCTGCAACTGTTCGACGTCATCATGCCGCTCACGGGTGGCGGACCCGCCGACTCTTCCCAGACCATGGTGACGTTCCTGTACAACTTCGGCGTGACCCGGATGCGCGTGGGCTTCGGCAGCGCGGTGGGAGTAGTGCTGTTCCTGATCTGCGCCAGCTTCGCGTTCAGCTACCAGAAGCTGGTGCTGCGCAATGAGTGACGCCGTCCTGCGCCACCGCCCACTCGACCCGGCCATGCTCTACCGCGCGCTGTTCCTGCTGCTGGTCGCCGGCTTCGTCGCGGTGCCGCTGCTGGCGACCGTGCTGGGCGGGTTCAAGTCGTTGGGTGAGTTGCGCACCAGCCCGTTCGGCATCCCGCACGTGTGGGAATGGCAGAACTATGCCGGCATCCTGTCCTCTGCCCGCTATTGGCAACTGCTCGGCAACTCGCTGGTGATATCCACGATCACGGTCGCGGTGACGCTGGTGTGCGGCGGGATGGCCGCGTTCGTGTTCGCGCATATCAAGTTCTTCGGCAGCTCCATGCTGCTGGGCTACATCACCCTCGGCCTGCTGTTCCCGGCGGCGACGGCCATCCTGCCGCTGTTCATCAGGGTGCGGGACCTGGACTTGCTGGATACCTATCTCGGCGTCGCCTTGCCCCAGGCCGCGTTTGGGCTGGCGATGGCGATCCTGCTGCTGCGGCGCTTCTTCCGCGACCTGCCGCACGAGCTGTTCGAGGCCGCGGTCATCGATGGCTGCTCCTACATCGGGTTCTTCCGCCACATCACGCTGCCGTTGTCCCGGCCGATCATCGCCACCGTGGGCACCATCGCCTTCGTGCAAAGCTGGAACGCCTACCTGATGCCGCTGGTGATGCTGGACACCGACAGCAAGTATCCCTGGCCCCTGGGCATCATGGCCTATCAGGGCGAGTATTCGGCCGACTGGAACCTGATCCTCGCCTTCATCACGCTGACGATCCTGCCGACAGTCATCGTCTTCTTCCTGGCACAGAAGCACATCGTGGCCGGGCTGACCGCCGGCGCCGTCAAGGGATAATCCATGCCTACTGTTGAGAACCCGATCCTGCGCGGGTTCAACCCCGACCCCTCGATCCTGCGGGTGGAGGACGACTTCTACATCGCCACTTCGACCTTCGAGTGGTATCCTGGGGTGCAGATCCATCATTCCCGCGACCTCGTGCACTGGCGGCTGCTGACCCGGCCGTTGCGCCGGGCGGCCCAGCTCGACATGCGAGGCGATCCGGACTCCTGCGGCGTCTGGGCGCCGGCGCTGCGCCGGATCAACGGCAAGTTCACGCTGATCTATACGGACATGAAGCGGTATGGCCGGACTTCGGGTGCGGGCGGGGCGCCGGGGGCGTCGCTGCGCGACCTCAACAACTACCTCGTTACCGCCGATGCGATCGATGGGGACTGGTCGGATCCGGTGTTCCTCAACTCATCCGGGTTCGACCCGTCCATCTTTGGGGACGATGACGGGCGCATCTATGTGATGAACCAGCTTTGGGACCATCGTCCCGGCAAGAACCGGTTCGGCGGAGTCGTTGTGCAGGAATACGACCCGGCGCAGCAGCGCTTGGTGGGTGAGCGGCGCAACGTTTTTACGGGCACGCGGGCCGGGCTGACGGAGGCGCCGCATATCCACAAACGGGACGGTTGGTACTACCTGCTGACCGCGGAGGGTGGCACCTACTATCAGCATCAGGCCACCTTGGCGCGGTCGCGGTCGTTGTTCGGACCGTATGAGGTGCATCCGGATAACCCGATCATCACCAGCCGCAACCGGCCGGATGCAGTCCTGCAACGGGCCGGGCATGCCGACTGGGCCGATACGCAGTCCGGGGAGACAGTGATCGTCTTCCTGTGCAGCCGACCGCTGCGCAACCGCGGCCGGTCCGTGCTGGGCCGGGAGTCCGCGATCGCCCGGCTGCGCTGGGGCGAAGACGGCTGGCCGCGCCTGATAACGGAGTTGGGCAGTGCGCCGGAAGTGATGCCGGAGATGCCTGCGCTGCCGCCCCACCCATTTCTACCAGCGCCGGCCCGGGCGGAATTCGATGGACCAGAGCTGCCAATAGATTTCCAGTGGCTCCGCACGCCGCATTGGCAGGAGCTGTTTAGCCTGACGGAGCGGCCGGGGCACCTACGCCTGTTCGGCCGCGACACGATTGGCAGCGTGTTCCGCCAGGCGCTCGTTGCCCGGCGGCAGCAGGCGTTCTGCTATGGCGCACGCACGGTAATGGAGTTCGAGCCGCGCCATTACCAGCAGTCGGCCGGGCTGGTGTGCTATTACAACGCCGCCAAGTTCCATTACCTGTACGTTTCGCACGACGCCGATTTTGGCGGACGACATCTGCGGGTGATGTCTGCGCTGCCGGATGGCGCGGCGTCGGACAGCTTCTCGACGCCAGTCCCGCTGCCGCCGGGCCGGGTGCACCTGCGGGTGGAGGTGGACGACCAGCGGCTGCTGTTCGCCTGGAGCCTGGACGGGTTGCGGTGGGAGTGGCTGCCCGACATCTTCGACGCCAGCATCTTGTCCGACGAGGCGGGGGCGCCAGGCACGGCGAACTTCACCGGTGCGTTCGTCGGCATGTGCTGCCAGGACACGGCCGGCACCGGACTGCATGCGGATTTCGACTGGTTCGAATACGCCGAACGCGGCTTCGTAGCCAACCCGGCACGGAACTTGTAAGCCGTTTAAGGCTATTCCCGGCCACCGACATCGCATTCTGCGGGCCAGCCATCGCGTCACAAACTGGGAGAGAGCCGCGTCAAGAGATCAGGCGTGGTTCAAAAATGGGTGGCTCTTGTTGGGTTTCGGAGTGGTGCTGGGTTGGTCACGCGACCAAGCCGGCGATGAGTGAAGTTGACCCGCCCTCGTGGGTCTTCCGCACTTTGCGTGGTTTGTGACGGGGGCGGGCCGGTAGTGGCCAGTGCTGGTTCTGCTTCCCATTGCACCGGCCATGACAGACTTCTTTCCCATGCCGGGCTGCCGCGTCGAACAAATCACGCCCGAGGCTCCGGACCTTTTCAGCAGTGCTGCACAGGGCTCGAAGCCCGGCAACTGCTGCCCCGACTGCGGGCAGGCGAGCCGGGCCGTGCACAGCCGTTGCCGGCGCAAGCCCGCCGCCCTTCCCTCGCTCGGGCGCAGGATCGGGGTCAGCCTGCGCGTGCGCCGATTCTACTGCCGCAACGCCAAATGCGCCCGCCGCACCTTCGCCGAGCGGCTGCCCGAGCTGGTGGCGCCTCATGCCCGGCGCACCCGCCGGCTAGCCGCAGCGCAGGCCCGGGTCGGCGTGGCTCTCGGTGGCAACGCCGGCTCTGGATTGCTGCACCACCTGGCCATGCCGGCGAGCGCGGACACCGTGCTGCGCTTGGTCCGCAGGCTGCCGCTGCCTGCGCAGCAGCCGCCGCGCGTGGTTGGTGTAGACGACTGGGCGATCCGCAAGCGATGCATGTATGGCACCATTGTCGTGGACCTGGAGCGCCGCCGCGTGCTGGACCTGTTGCCAGACCGGACAGCCGAGACCCTGGCAGAGTGGCTTCGGGGCCGCCCAGGCATCGAGGTTGTCGCCCGCGACCGCTCGACGGAATACGCCCGCGGCATCGCCCTGGGCGCCCCCAAGGCGGTGCAGACCGCTGACCGCTGGCACCTGCTGGCCAGCATGCGCCAGGCAGTCGAACGCTGGCTGCACAGCGCCCAAGCCCGGCTCCGGAGCCTGCCGGTGCCGCCCAACGACGGTGAACCAGCGGCGCCGG
>CAXTDP010000025.1:0-19975 GCA_964242295.1 uncultured Acetobacteraceae bacterium
GGAGGGCTGGCGCCTGCTGGGCCTGAACAGCCAGGTCATGGGCGCACACCGCGAGGCCGAGGAGCAGGCCGCGATGATCGCCGGTGCCCTCCAGACGCTTGGCGACCGCCGCCTGGCCGTATTCATCCACAAGCCGTTCTTCACCGCCGACCCGGCAGAAACCGCGTTCGACTACTGGTCCGTCCCACCCTTCGCGCGCGGCCCGCTTGGCGCCGTGATGGCCCACCCGGCGTTGCGGCTGGTCGCGTCCGGACACCTGCATCTTTACCGGGACGCCATGCGCGGGACGGTGCGCTACGCTTGGGCGCCCTCAGTGGCCTTTGTCGTGAACCCGGCCGACCAGGTGGGCCTACCGGGGGAGCGTTGCTGCGGAATCTTGCTGCACGAGTTCGGGGAGGATGCCGTTGCCACCCGCCTGGTCATTCCCGACGGGATGGAGCACCCCTACATCTGCGAGATCTCCGACACAGAATACCCTGCATCTCCGGAGCCATGAGGAAACAGCCCGCCGGTTGGGCGGTTGCTACCAGCGTCCAGCAGTTTGTGGAGGCTGCCAGGCCTCCGTTATGGCCAGCCTGTCAGCGGCCGGGCAGGAAATCGGCGGGATGGAACAGCTCCACCCCATGACGGCGGCAGCCCTCGGCCACCAGGCTCGTGAGGTCGTCCACCAGGGCGGTGATGCCTTCCTGCTGGCAGATCAATCCCTTCCAGGAGCGATGTGCGGTGTCTGCCGCCCGCCGCCAGGGTCGGACCAATTGGCCCAGAGCCGGCCAAGCCCCGCCGCGCCGGGCCGAGGTTTCGCCGGATAACCCGGCGCAAAGCTCGTCCGGCAGATGTATGGCCTGGACGAAGTGCTCGGCGCCCAGCCGGTGCGAGTAGCCGGCCAGCCGCGCCCAAGGGGTGCCTTGACGCGCATTCCGGAAGGTGACAATGACATGCCTGATATGCGGGGTATCCAGGATGAAACGGTGCAGGAGGGGCGCCGCGGGATGGTCAATCAGCGTGCCATCCATGTCCCAGGCGATGTCCATATGAGTCGCAAGCCGCTGGAACGCCGTCGCTTCCTGACCACTCGAAGGCGTCCAGCATTTGCGAGCCGCGGGTGAAAGGAAAGCATCCCCCGCATTGGATTTCGAGGCAGGGAAGCCACCCATCATTGCGGACCCTCGGTCACTCTCTATTCGCTAAGGCATCGTTAACAATGACGCTCTCCCGCGTCAAGTTTCCCATATTTAGATGGCCTCAAGGCGACCTTTGCCAGATCAACATCATGGCGCAACAGGCCATGATCCCGATCTAGCGCCGGCGACAACATGCTGCTGCAATACGTCCCATGAGGTAAATCGGAGCGCCCGGGACTCTCACATGATTGGGAGCACCGCGGTGGTCGGCACGTTCTCGCCGCCGCGCAGCGGCATAGCAGCCCGCGGCACCCGGGCAGGGCCGAGACTTTCCTTTGAACCCTCTGCGCGGGTGCAGCCTGGCGTTCCAGGCACCGCTTTGTGCGGTCCGAACGGTCCCTGGCGTGCCATGCTGCTGCCGGGAGCAATGACGGACCGGGGCGGAGCGAAGGGCGCGCGGTATGGCCCGGCGCAGGAACGCCCGCCGTCCCAAACGACCAGCGGCTCCTGTTCGGCGCGGCAGGGCGGCTGGCCTCAGCCGGGATCGCCGAGCAAGCCTGCCGCGGCGATGCCGGCCAGGGCGGCGGCCTCGTCGTTGTCGCTGGTGTCGCCGCTGATGCCCACGGCACCCAGCAGGATGCCCTCGGCGTCGCGTAGCAGCACGCCGCCGGGCACGGGAACCAGGGCGCCGCCAGAGGTGTGGGTGACCGCGGCGACGAAGGCCGGGTCGGACGCCGCGCGCTTGGCGATGGCGCGCGATCCCATGCCCAGCGCCAGCGCGCCATACGCCTTGCCGTGCGCGATGTCGGCCCGGCGCAGGCTGGTGCCTTCCTCCGCCGCGAGCGCCTTGGGAGCGCCGCGGGCATCCAGGACGGTGACGACCAGCGGCTTCAGGCCGGTGCGGCGCGCTTCCTGCAAGGCGCCGGCGACGATGGCCTGGGCTTGGTCGAGGGTGAGGCTCATGGATAGTCCTTCATGGGGTGGCGCTGCCGGCCTGCACGCGGGTGCGCCAGTCGGCAAGCACGTCGGCGACCGTTTGCGGCCAGGGGATCGTAGGAGTCCAGCCGAGCAGGCGCCGGGCCAAGCCGGCGTCGCCTGCCGCGAGCGGTATGTCGGACGGGCGCAGCCGCGTCGGGTCGGTCTGCGGCTCCGCCTGTATGCCGGCGGCGTCCAGCAGGGATTGCAGCACGTCCGCCATCCGCCGGGGCTGGCCGCTGGCAAGGTTCAGTATCGTGCCGGGCGGCAGCGCATCGGCCTGCCGCACGCAGGCGGCATAGGCGGCGCAAACATCCCGTACGTCCAGGAAGTCCCGCAGCGGCGACAGGTCTCCGACGTGCAGCACCGGCGGCTGCAGCCCTGCGGCGATGCGGGCGACCTGCCCGGCAAACGCCGGCACCACGAAGTCCGGAGACTGGCCCGGCCCGGTATGGTTGAAGGCGCGCACCCGCACGACGCGCAGTCCGTCCGCCGCCGCCATCGCGCCCAACGCCAGGTCGGCGGCGGCCTTGGTCGCGGCATAGCTGTTCAACGGCGCCGGCAGCGCGTCCTCCGCCAAGGGCTGGCCACCGCGGAAGCTGGCGCCATAGATGTCGGCGCTGCTGCTGAACACCATGGTGCAGCCAGGCGCGTGCGCCAGCAGCGCCCGGGCAAGGTTGAGCGTACCGCCCAGGTTGATCCGCCAGGCCCGGTCCGGGTCCTGCCGCGCGGCGGAGATGGCGGCTACGGCAGCCAGGTGGACCATCGCATCCGGCGGGGATGCGGCGACCGCTGCGTTCACCGCCGCGGCGTCGGTGATGTCGAACCCGGCGGCCTCCAGCGCGGCGCCAGGGAAGGCTGCGGCCAGGACCGGCATCAAGTGCGTGCCGACGAAGCCGCCTGCGCCGGTGACCAGGATGCGGCGCAGCGCCACGCCTACCGCGCCATGCGGGCGCGATGCCGGGCGAGGTCGGCGTCCACCATTTCGCCCACCATCTCGTCCAGGCTGACTTCCGGCGTCCAGCCCAGGCGCTGCCGGGCCTTGCCGGCGTCGCCGAGCAGCACGTCCACCTCGGCCGGGCGCATGAAGCGCGGATCGGTGCGTACGTGGTCCTCGAAGTTCAGTCCGACGTGGGCAAAGGCGCTGCGGCACAGGTCGCGTATGCTGGTGGTCACGCCCGTCGCGATCACATAGTCGTCGGCCTGGTCCTGCTGCAGCATCAGGTGCATGGCGCGGACGTAGTCGCGGGCATGGCCCCAGTCGCGCTTGGCGTCGAGGTTGCCGAGCGGCAACTCGGTCGCCAGGCCCAGCTTGATGCGCGCGACGCCGTCGGTGACCTTGCGGGTGACGAACTCGATGCCGCGCAGCGGCGACTCATGGTTGAACAGGATGCCGCTGCTGGCGTGCAGGCCGAAGGACTCGCGGTAGTTCACCGTCATCCAGTGGCCATACAGCTTGGCGACGCCGTAGGGGCTGCGCGGGTAGAACGGCGTCCGCTCGCTTTGCATGGGCTCTTGGATCAGGCCGAACATCTCGGACGACGATGCCTGGTAGAACCGGGCCTCGGGGCGGGCGATCCGCAGAGCTTCCAGCATGTTGCCGACGCCCAGGGCGGTGACGGTGCCGGTCAGCAGCGGCTGCTGCCACGAGGCCGCGACGAAGCTTTGCGCCGCGAGGTTGTAGACCTCGTCGGGCTTGTGGTCCTGCATGATGCGGATCAGGCTGCTGAGATCGGTCAGGTTGCCGTCCACGAGTTGCACGTGGTCCAGCACGCCGAGCCAGCGCAGCCGCTCGCCGATCACGTCGGAGGAGGCGGAGCGGCGCATCAGGCCGATCACCTTGTAGCCGCTGTTGAGCAGCAGTTGCGTAAGGTAGGCGCCGTCCTGGCCGGTGACGCCGGTGATGAGTGCAGTGGGCATTGGGTTCTTGGGTCCCTCAGGGTTCAGGCGCGGCCGTAAGTGTCCTCGATGCGGACGATGTCGTCCTCGCCGAGGTAGCTGCCGGACTGCACTTCGATCAGCGTCAGCGGGATGCGCCCGGGGTTGGCGAGGCGGTGGGTGCAGCCGAGCGGCAGGTAGATGCTCTCGTTCTCCCGCACCAGCACCTCCTCGGCGTCACGGGTCACCAGGGCGATGCCGCTGACGACCACCCAATGCTCGGCGCGGTGGTAGTGGCGCTGCAGGGACAGCTTCTCGCCGGGCGTCACCACGATGCGCTTCACCTGGAAGCGGTCGCTGTGGATCAGGCTCTCGTAGAAGCCCCAAGGGCGGTAAACCCGGTTGTGCGCCACCGCCTCGTGCCGGCCGGCGGCGCGCAGGCGGGCGACGACCTTCTTCACGTCCTGGGCGCGGTCCCGGTGCATGGCCAGCACCGCGTCCTCCGTCACCACGACGATGGCGTCCTGCAGGCCGACGACGGCGGTGAGGATGCCGTCGCTGCGGGCGTAGCAATTCTCCGATCCCTCCAGCAGCACGTCGCCCACGGTCGCGTTGCCGGCGCTGTCCTTGGGCGACTGCTCCCACAGCGCGTCCCAGCTTCCGACGTCAGACCAGCCGAGGTCGGCGGGGATCACGGCGGCCAGCTTCGTGCGCTCGGCCACGGCGTAGTCCAGGCTGATGTCGGGGCAGGCGGCAAACGCGGCGGCGTCCAGCCGGATGAAGTCGAGGTCGCGGCTGCGGCCCTCCACCGCCCGGCGCACGGCGGCCAGCACGTCAGGGGCGTAGCGCTCCATCTCGGCCAGCAGGGTGCTGGCGGTGAAGACGAACATGCCGCTGTTCCACAGGTGGCCCTTGCCGGCCACCAGGGCCTGGGCGGTGGCGGCGTCCGGCTTCTCGACGAAGCGGGTCAGGGCGTGGACGCCGGGGGCATCGGCAAGCTCCGGCCCGACTTCGAGGTAGCCGTAGGCAGTTTCCGCCCGGTGCGGCTGCATGCCGAAGGTGACGATGCGGCCCTGGCGGGCGGCGGTGGCGGCAAGCTCCAGGGCGGCGTGCAAGGCATCCGTGCGCTGGATCGCGGCATCGGCGGCCATCATCCACAGCACGGCGTCGGGATCATGGTCGGCGACGAGCATGGCCGCCGCGGCGATGGCGGGAGCGGAGTTGCGGCCCACCGGCTCCAGCACGACCTGGGCATCGGCGATGCCGGCGGCGCGCATCTGCTCGGCGATCAGGAAGCGGTGCTCGTGGTTGCAGACGACGACCGGCGGAGCGAAGCCGGGGCCGACCCCGCGGAGCGCGCATTCCTGCAGCATGGAGCGTTCGGACACGAGCGGCCAGAGCTGCTTGGGGAAGCTTTCGCGCGACACCGGCCAAAGGCGGCTGCCGGTGCCGCCGGACAGGATGACGGGGACGATGGTGGACTGGGACGCCGGACGGGCCGTGGTGGCCAGGGAGGTCATGTGAGTCATCGCATCCTTGGGGCCGCGTTGGCCTGGGGTGGCGGGCTTGGGGTGGGGTTGCTTTGGGCCGGTATAGGTGGGCCTGGCGCCGGGTGTCCAGGCAGTGCGGCTACCAGTGAGGCAGCACCCGGGTGAAGCAAGGCGATTTTAGCCGTTTGTGACGCACAAGTGGCGTGAGGGGCGGGCCAACCTGCACCCCAAGTGCGAACCGTCAAAATGTATGCTGGAGCACCGCGTGCGCATACCGATAGTGCAACGTGCCCAGTGCTGCGGCAAGCCACGTCTGACGGTAGGGACGGGTCAATGCTGGTTACGAGGGACCAAGTCCCCTGGCGTGACGCGCATCACGTGGCGACTGGAACGTCTTTGCTACGGTGCGGGCACACCAGAGCAAACCCAGGAGGCCCGTCATGACAACTGAGAACAATCGCTTGCCCGATGTGCTGCGGCCGACCGAGCTGCACGACTTCAGCGATGTGTTTACAGCCGGGAAAGCCCGCAGCGGACCGGCAAAGGCTATACTGGCCATCGCAGCGGCGGCTGCCCTGATGCATGGTGCCCTGCAGGTGACCGGCGCCAGCCACGTTCCTTCCGACTCCCCAGCCCTGGTTGCGGCGCGCTAACCTTTGACGTCATTTCATCGGAAACATCGAATGGTATCGCCTTGCCAGGGCAATCGCGATGTCCCTGGCAAAAAACGAATAACCCTCAAGGAATTGGAGCTGCTGACAGCGCCTTGCCAAACCGATAGATCACCTGGCTGCAAGCCTGGCCGTCGCACTGGCTTGCAGGGGCCTGCTTAAGGCTTCAGCACCACCTTGATGCAGCCATCCTTCTTGTCGCGGAAGGTTTCGTACAGCCCCGGCCCATCCTCCAGCTTCGCCCGGTGGGTGATGACGAAGGATGGGTCAATCTTCCCTTCCTCGATCCACTTCAGCAGCTTGGGCAGGTAATGCTGCACCGGCGTTTGCGCCATCTTGAACGTCAGGCCGCGGTTGATGGCGCTGCCCATCGGGATCTTGTCCACGAAGCCGCCATAGACGCCGATGATGCTGACGATGCCGAAGTTGCGGGTGTTGTTGATGCACTGGCGCAGCACGTGCGGCCGATCGGTGCCCAGGAACGCCGCCACCTTCAGGCGGTCGAGCATGCTGTCGAAGCTGGCCGAGGTATGCGGCTCGGTCCCCACGGCATCTATGCATGCGTCGGCACCGCGTCCGTGCGTAAGTTCCTGGATGCGCTCGTAAACATCCTCCTGCATGAAGTCTATCGTGATGGCGCCAGCATCGCGGGCCATCTGCAGGCGCTCCGGCACCGTGTCTATGGAGATCACCCGCTCTGCGCCCAGCAGGAAGGCGCTGCGTATGCTGAACTGGGCGACGGGGCCGCAGCCGAACACGGCGATGGTTTCGCCGCCTTTGATCTCGCAGAACTCGGCGCCCATGTAGCCCGTCGGGAAGATGTCGGACAGGAACAGTGCCTGCTCGTCGCTGATGCTGTTGGGGATGATGGCCGGGCCGACGTCGGCGTAGGGGACGCGCAGATACTCGGCCTGGCCGCCGGGTATGCCGCCCAGCAGATGGGAGTAGCCGAACAGGGCTGCGGGTGAATGGCCCCAGAGCTTGGATGCGGCCTCGGCATTGGGATTGCTGCGCTCGCAGCCGGAGAAATAGCCGCGGCTGCAAAAGAAGCATTCGCCGCAGGAGATGGTGAAAGGCACCACCACCCGGTCGCCGACCTTCAGCTTCTTGTTGTCACGGCCGACCTCGACGACCTCGCCCATCGCCTCATGGCCGATGATGTCGCCCTTCTGCATGGTAGGCATCACCCCGTCGAACAGGTGCAGGTCGCTGCCGCAGATGGCGCAGGCCGTCACCTTGATGATGGCGTCGCGACCGTCCTGGATGGTCGGGTCGGGCACGGTGTCGCAGCGCATGTCGCCCTTGCCGTGCCAGGTGATCGCCTTCATGTGCCGCGGTCCTCGTTGATGGGGTGCAATAGGTGAACGGTGAGGCTGAGGGTAGGTTTGGCGGGGTCGCAGCCCTGTGAAGCGGCCGCCGCAAAGCCGCCGCAGCAGCCTCCAACGCCGGTAAAGCATAGGTTTAGCCCCTGGCGTAACTGGCTCTGTACTCTGGCGTGGCCGCGCCAAGCAGCTATATGCACCCGTAATGTCCCCCCCGCCCCAGGATCCGCAAGACCCCGCCCGGATCAGCCAGGTGCTCAACACCGACGCCGCCCGTATCGGCGCCGAGCTGGCGTTGCTGGACGGCGGCACCGACCCCTTCGCCGCCTCCGTCCGCGCGACGCGGATGCCGATGGTGGTCAGCGACGCGCGCCAGCCCGACAATCCCATCGTGTTCGTCAACGACAGCTTCTGCCGCCTGACGGGCTACCCGCGGGAGATGATCGTCGGGCGCAACTGCCGCTTCCTGCAGGGTCCGGACACCGATCCGGCCACCGTCGCCCGCATCCGCGCAGCGGTCCAGGCGCAGGAGTCCCTCGAAATAGACATACGCAACCACCGCCGGGACGGCACCCCGTTCTGGAACCGCCTGCTGATGGCGCCGGTGCGGGACCAGGCTGGCGAGGTCGCCTACTTCATCGCCAGCCAGGTGGACGTGACGCTGGAGCGGGAGCGGCTTGAAGGCCTGGAGTTCCGCAACGCCGCCCTGCTGGCGGAGCTGTCCGACCGCCTGCGCGCCCAGGAGGAAAGCGAGGCCCGGCTGCGCTATGCCACCGAGGCCGGGCGGCTCGGCGTTTGGGAGCTGGACCTGCCGGGCCACAGGCTTTCAACCGACGCCGTCGCCCGCGCGATCTATGGCCGCGATCCGGCGCTGCCCCTGTCCCATGCCGAGTTGCAGGCCTGCATCCACCCGGACGACCGCGCCCGCGTGGACGAGGCCATGGCCCGCGCCGTGGAAAGCAGGGCGGAGTATGCCATCGAATTTCGTGTGCTGCGGCCCGGCGGCACCGGTTGGGTGGAGGCGCGGGCACAGGTGGTGCCGCCAACGGCCGGCGCCCCGCTGCGCCTGGCTGGCGTGTTCATGGATGTGACGGAGCGGCGGGAAGCGACGCTGCGCCTGCAGCTCAGCGAAGCGTCGCTGCGCCTGGCGACGGAGGCGGCGGAGGTCGGCACCTGGGACCTGGACCTGGATGCGGACGTGCTGAACTGGACGGACCGCACCAAGGCGATGTTCGGGCTGTTTCCTGACGAGCCCTGCGGCATGCCGGACTTCTATGCCGGGCTGTATCCTGACGACCGGGCGGCCGTCACCGCCGCCTTTGCTGCGACCCTGGACCCGGGGCGGCGCACACCCTACGACGTGGAATACCGCACCCTGGGCAAGCACGATGGGGTGCTGCGCTGGGTGGCGGCCAAGGGACGCGGCGTTTTCCTGGACGGGCGCTGCATCCGCGCCGTGGGAACGGCCTTGGACATCACCGCGCAAAAGGCCGCAGCCGCGCGGCAGGACGTGCTGCTGCGCGTGGCGGCCGAGCTGCGCCGGACCGGTGAAGCCGATGCTGCCGTTGCCGCCGCCGCCACCATCCTGGGGCCGCATCTGCTGGTCAGCCGCGTGGGCTGGTCCCTGGTCCAGGCGGATGCCGAAACGGCTTACGCGCGCTCGGCCTACCATGACGGGCTGCCGCCGATTCTGGGCGTGTTCCGGTTGGATGCGCTCGGCAGCGCCAACCGGGAGCGGCATTTGGCCGGGCATACCCTGGCGATCCCCGACTGCCTGCAGGCCGGGGCCGAGGGCGCGGCAACGTCCGCGACGCTCGGGATACGCGGCCACCTGTCGGTGCCGTTGATCCGGAACGGCCAGGTGCGCGCGTCGCTGTTCGTGAGCCAGTCCACGCCGCGCGCCTGGACCGCAGACGAGGTGCGCCTGGTCGAGGAGGTTGCCGACCTGCTGTGGGACGCCGTGGAGCGCGCCCGCGCGGAGGCCGAGCTGCGCGAGCTGAACGCCACGCTGGAATCGCGGGTGGAGGAGCGCACGGCGGAGTTGCGCCGGGCCGAGGACGCCCTGCGCCAGGCGCAGAAGATGGAGGCAGTGGGTCAACTGACCGGCGGCATCGCGCACGACTTCAACAACCTGCTGACCGGCATCACCGGTGCGCTTGAGCTGCTGCAACGCCGGGTGGGGGAGGGACGGTATGGGGAAATCGGCCGTTTTGCCTCGGTTGCGACCACCAGCGCCAACCGGGCGGCGGCGCTGACGCAGCGCTTGCTGGCCTTTGCCCGGCGGCAGCCGCTAGACCCCAAGCCCGTGGCGGCGAACCGGCTGGTCGCGGACATGGAGGATCTGCTGCGCCGTACGCTCGGACCCGGCATTGCGCTGGAGCTGGTGCTGTCCGGTGGGCTGTGGGGCACCCTGTGTGACCCGAACCAACTCGAATCCGCCCTGCTGAACCTGGCGATCAACGCCAGGGACGCCATGCCGGAGGGCGGGCGCCTGACCATCGAGACGGCGAATGCGCATCTCGACGACGCTTACGCCCTGGCCCAAGGGTTCGAGGTGCGGGCGGGCCAGTATGTCTCGATCAGCGTCACCGACACCGGCGTCGGCATGGACCCGGTTGTGGCCGCCCGCATCTTCGAGCCGTTCTTTACCACCAAGCCCATCGGCCAGGGCACGGGGCTGGGCCTTTCGATGCTGTATGGCTTCGTCAAGCAGTCGGACGGGCATGTGCGGGTTCACAGCGAACCCGGCTGCGGCACGACGATGCGGCTATACCTGCCGCGCTATGCCGGCGTTGCCTTGGTGGAAGGGGAAACGAATGCTCCGGCCACGCCGGCCGGCGCCGGGGAAACCGTGCTGGTGGTGGACGATGAGGACGCCGTGCGAATGCTGGTCGCCGAGGCGCTGACGGATATGGGCTACGTCGCGTTAGAGGCGGCGGACGGGCCGGCCGGGCTGGGCATCCTGCGCTCGGTCGCCAAGGTGGATCTGCTGGTGACCGACGTGGGGCTGCCCGGCCTGAACGGCCGGCAACTGGCCGATGCCGCACGGGTACTGCGCCCGGGGCTGCGGGTGCTGTTCATCACTGGCTATGCTGGCAACGCCGCGATCGGCAACGGAGTGCTCGACGAGGGAATGGAAATCCTGACCAAGCCGTTCGCGCTGGAGGCGCTGGCGGCGAAGCTGCGTGCGATGATGCAGCGCTAGGACCGGCGCGGGACCGGGCTTCCGGTGGCGCGACGCGGCGAGAGCCGTGCCTCGCCAGCATTTCCAGGCCTGTCTGGCGCCGGCGCCGGCTGGCGTCAGTCCAGCCCAAGCCGGTCCACGAGGTCCGCCACCTGGCGCCGCGCCTCGTCCGGCAACGGCAGGACCGGACGCGGCGGGGCCGTATCGCACAGGCCCAGGTGCCCGGCGGCGGCATAGATCACGCGTAGGCTGGTGTGCGCGGCAAACAGGTCCCACAGCGGCTGCATTGCCGAGTTCAGCCGCCGCGCTTCTGCCGCATCCCCGGCGCGCGCAGCCACCGAAACCGCCAGGCAGGCCCGCGGGAACAGCCCGGCAGCTACGCTGTGCCAGGCATCCGCGCCGCCCAGCAGCGCCTCCGCCGCCCGGGCGTCCACGCTGCATCCCACCTGGAACCCGGGCGCGCACCCGCCGCGCAGTACGGCCAGGGCCGCCGCGGCCTCAGCTCGCGGCGCCGGAACCTTCGCGGCCTGGATGCCAGGCACCCTGCTGAGCCTGGCGATCAGCGCCGGGCTGAAGGTGAAGCCGGTGGTGTCGGGGTTGTCATACACGCACAGCTTCAAGCCGGTGGCGGCCACGGCCTCGTAGTGCGCGAACACTTCGTCGTCCCGCAACGGGAGGTAGGACACTGCCGCCAGCAGCCCGGCGTCGGCGCCCGCAGCCCTGGCATCGTTGGCCAAGGCCACGGCTTCGTCCGTCCGCAGCGCGCCGACACCGACCAGCAGGGGAACGCGGCCGGCCAGGGTTTCCACCGCAGTCTCGATGGCGCGGCGGCGCTCGGCGCGGGTCAGGTAGGGGTAGGTGCCAGTACTGCCGAGCAGCCCGATCCCTTGGACCCCGGCAGCCGCAAGACGCTCCAGCAACCGCCGGAGCGCCCCGGCATCCACCCGGCCGTCGGCGCTGGCAGGGGTTATGGGATAGGCGATCAGTCCATCAAAGGGCAGCATGGCCGCAAGCTAGCCTGGATTCAGATCGGCGTCATTCCGGCCCGGCTTGGAACAGCCCGGCTTGGAACGGCCCAACTTGGAACAGGGCGGCTCCGTCCGACCCCGGGCGTCGCCGGGTTAGCCGGTCGAACCGGTGATGGGAGGCAAAGCCGTGCCGGCCTTGTCAGACATTCTCTGAAGTCCGGGCGTTTTCCGGATCATGGCGCCGGGGCAGGACCATCCGTCAGGCCCGGGGGCAGGGAGTCCTCAGGCTTCAGCATCAGGGCGGCCTCATCGGCGACAACGGCGACGGAGGCAAGCCTGATGCAGTTGCGGCCACCGCGCTTCGCGGCATACAGGGCCACGTCCGCTGCCTCGACGAAGGCTGCCGGGCCGATGTTGCCGATGGGCGGCATGATGGCGGCACCGCCGACGCTGATCGTGACGATGCCGAACTCCGACCCCGCATGGACCAGCCCTCGCTCCTGCACGGCGCGGCGGACGCGCTCGGCGGTGACGGCGACGCCGGCCTCATCCGTGTTGGGCAGCAGGATCGCGAACTCTTCGCCGCCATAGCGTCCGGCCAGGTCGGACGGGCGGCGCAGCACCGCCCGGATAGCATCGGCCACCGCGCGTATGCAGATGTCGCCTGCGGGGTGGCCGTAGGTGTCGTTGAACGCCTTGAAGCGGTCAATGTCCAGCATCAGGACGCCGAGCGGCAACTGCAGCCGTTGGGACCGGCGGAACTCGGTGCCCAGGGCCTCGTCAACCTGGCGGCGGTTGGCAAGCGCCGTCAGCGGGTCCTGCATCGCCTGGCCGCGGAGCAGTCTGTTCGCCTCCTCCAGCCGCTGCTCCATTTCCATCCGCACGGACACGTCCCGCGTGACCATGACATAGCCGGCGCCGGCTGGGCCGGGGAGGGGACGGCCGATGCTTTCCAGCCAAACCGCGGTGCCGTCCTTGCGGGTGATGCGATACGTCGCACGTGCTGCGGCCTTGCCGGCTTGCAGCGGGGCGTTCAGCGCCTCCTCCACGCAAGTGCGGTCGTTCGGCTGCACCATCTCCACCGCCCGGCGGCCCACAAGCTCCTCCGGGTGGAAGCCCGTCAGGTCCAGGCAGGCCGGGGACGCGTAGGTCAGGCGGAACCCGTCGTCCAGGCGGGTGATCATGTCGCTGCAGCAGGTGGACAGCAGGCGGTAGTGCTCCTCGCTAAGAAGCAGGCTGGCCTGGGCGGCACGCAGTTCCTGGCTGCGCGCTTCGAGCCGCCGGCCCATCTCGTCAAGGCTGGAGGCAAGCGTTTGCAGCTCATGTGCAGCGCCGTTCAAGCGCCCGAGGCGCACGCCGAAGTTCCCGTTGCCGAGCCGCAGCGCCTTGCGTGCAATCCGCCGCAGCGGGTGCAGCAGGAACCTGTTGGCAATCAGCGACGCCGCCAGCAGGGCCGCGCCCGCCGCCGCAGCGGCGATGGCCAGCCCGGCAGCGAGCCGCGCGTTGGCTTCCGCCAGTACCTGCCCGCGTGGCAGGCCCACGGACAGCACCAGGTTGCCGCCGGTTCCCGGCAGCGGCGCAATGCCGGTGATACGGTCGGCGTCAGCCGGGTCTGCCCCTTCGTTGCCGGCCGTGGCAGGGCCTGGGGCGGCCAGGGCAGGGCCACGCTGCGTGAACATGGGCCGGGGGGCAAGGGCGTAACGCCCCGCCCCTTCCATGGCGCCCAAGCCTGGGGTGCCCAAGCCTGGGGTGCCCACGCTTGGGGCGCCCATGCTTGGCGAGTGGACCAGGGCCTTGCCGTCCCGCAGATCAACGATCTCCACCAGGTTCGAATCGGCGCCTGGAATACGGGCGGCCAGCCGGCTGAACCAGTCCAGGTCCAAGACGGCGGCCAGCACGCCTTCTGGCACTGCGCCCGCGGACTTGCGCCCATCCGGCGCCGCCGTGCCCGGCGGGAACAGCGGCATGGCGGCCATCAAGCTCGGCTTGCCCGCCGAACGGCTGATGGCCGGAGCGCCGAGGACCAAGTCGTCGTTGTCCGCCGCCATTGCCTGGATGAACCAGGGACGGTCGGCCAGGTTGATTGATGGCTGCTCGTCGCGGCTGTTGCAGATCACCTGGCCGTCCCTGCCGATGACGGACAGGATGCCGATGCGCTCGTGGTCCTCCTCCACCCGGCGGAGCAGGGCGTTGCAGGACCCGTCATGATCGGCGCGTACATCCGGCACCCGCGCCAGCACGCGCAGCAGCGTCGCCGCTTCTTGGATCATGCTGTCCTGCTGCTCGGCTCCCAGGGAGGCCAGGGTAGTGGCCCGGCTGGCCGCGGCGGCCACCGTGCGGCTGCGCTCCCCGACCGCATCCACCACCAGCAGGAAGATCGGCGGGCCAGCTGCCATCAGCGTGAGTGCCGCGAGCTTCGGCCGGACGCCGGACAGCGCGGCACGCCAGGTCCGCCGGGCCACGGCAGGACCGGCGCTCATTGCAGCAAGCCCGCGCCACCCTCGTCGCGGGGCGTGGCGGGACCCTGGAACAGCGCGCTGCGGTCGAGCTGCAGGTGGGTGGCCATGCGCTCGGGCGTCAGCACGCCGGGCCGGCCGATCAGGTAGCCCTGGGCTTCGTCGCAGCCATAGGCTTGTAGCAGCTCCAACTGCAACGGGTGCGCGACTCCCTCGGCGCAGACCATCATGTCAAGCTCGGCGCCCATCGTCAGCACCGCGCGGGTGATGATCTCCGTCCGGCGGCATCGTCCGAGCCTGCCGATGAACATCCGGTCCAGCTTCAGCTTGTTGAAGGTGAAGGTTTGCAGGTAGCCGAGCGAGGAGTAGCCGGTGCCGAAGTCGTCCAGCGACAGCCCGACGCCCAGGGCGCGGAGCAGGGCGCATTCCCGCAATGCCGCGGCGTCGTTGCCGATGAACACGCGTTCGGTCACTTCCAAATCCAGGCGGGCGGGGTCCACGCCGGCTTCCGTGAGCGCGGCTGCCACGGCGCGGGACAAGCCCTCTCCCTGGAACCACAAGGCGGACACGTTGACCGCGACCCGCATGTGCCCGGGCCAGCGCGCGGCCTCGGCCAGGGCCTGGCGCAGGATCGAAAGGTCAAGCTCCTGGTGCAGGCCGATCGCTTCTGCGACCGGGACGAAGGTGGCGGGAGATACCAGGCCGGCGCCGGGCTGGTCCCAGCGTGCAAGCGCCTCGAACCCATGCAGGCGGCCAGTCGGGCAATGGACGATGGGCTGCCAATGGAGGGTCAGGCCGCCGGCCAGGACCGTCTCACGCAGGTCGCGTTCCAGTTTCGGGCGGTCGTCGGTGGTCCGGCTCCGCAGCGGGGAGCCATGTCGGGTCAAGTCAGGAGGTCCGCCATGTTCCATCGGTTCACCCGCCATCGCTTGCCTTGATAAGACATGAGGCCAAGCCTGCCCAGATGGCGTTTGATAATCCTGGCCATGTTATATCCAACGTATAAACGATGTGTCGTTTCTTGCAAGTATCCTAATGTTCCAGGGAGGATTCAGAGACGATGTTGTATCCTTTGTGCCTCACGCGTCCTGACTTGCAGGTGACCATCTTGAAGAAAATTGTAAGCATGGCAACATTAGCGGCATGAATGGCGTATCCCCGCACAGCCAGTTGCCCGTAAGCAGCTTTGGTTTCCGTCTGTGGCACGTCCAGCACGCCTTCATGCGGCGGCTGGAGGCGGCGTTGCTGCCGCTTGGCCTGACCCACATGCAGTTCGTGGTGCTGCGCGTGGCCGATCATCTGGCGCAGGCAGGGGAGCAGCCGACCCAGGCCCGCCTCGCAGTCGGAACGGCGACCGACCGCATGATGGTCAGCAAAGTGCTGCGATTGCTGGAGGGCAAGGGCCTGGTCGTGCGGTCAGTCCACCCCGCGGATGCACGTGCCCATCACGTCGTACTGACGGCGGCTGGGCGGCGCTTGGTGGCCCAGGCCATTCCGCTGGCACTGCAGGCCCAGGCCGAGTATTTCGGCTCTCTCAGCCGCGGCCGGCTGGAGCAGCTTGACGCCGTGCTGGACGAGTTGCTGCGGCTGGACGGCATCCCGATCGCAGCCGGCTCCTGCACGTCCGGGATGGCCGACACAGGGACGGAGGGCTGTGTATCGGGCGCGAGTCCAGGCCGGGTCCCAACCGGCGTCTTGGTTCCTGGCAGGGTGCCCGCTGGCAGGGTGCCTGATGGTGAGCTGGACCAAAGGCGGACGTGATGGACGGCCTTCAGTCCCCTGTGATCCCAGGCGCGTTGACGCCGGAGGCCGCACCACGCCCGGCGCGCCGGCGGTGGGGCAAGCGCCTCGCGTTCCTCCTCGTCGCGATGGGCCTGCTGGGCGCCGCCGGAGCCTATGCTTGGCATTGGTGGACGGTGGGGCGCTTCTTCGAGGAAACCGAGGACGCCTATACCGCCGCCGACAGCGTCACCGTCAGCCCGCGCGTGGGCGGCCAGGTGATCGAGGTGCTGGTGCGCGACAACCAGCGCGTCGAGGCCGGCCAACTGCTGGCACGGCTGGACGACGCCGATTTCATCGTGGCGCAGCGGGTCGCCGCAGCCGACATGCAATCGGCCCAGGCGGAGGTGGCGGGATTGACCGCCCAGATCGCCCTGCTGCCCAGCGCCGTGGATCAGGCGGAGGCCGACATAACGGCCGGGGAGGCCCAGGTGGCCTTCGCGCAGGCGGAAGCCCGGCGCTACCAGGATTTGCTGCGTACCGGGTCCGGCACGGTGCAGCGGTCGCAGCAGGCAGACGCCGACATCAAGGGCCGGCAGGCGGCGCTGGCCCGGTCCCGGGCGGCGCTGGCGGCGGCGCGCGGCCAGACTGACGTCCTGGAGGCCAACCGGCAACGGGCGCTGGCGCAGGCGGACCGGGCGCGGGCGGCGGTGCAGCAGGCCGGGCTGAACCTCGGTTACACCCGCATCACCGCCCCGGTTTCGGGTGCGGTCGGCGACCGCGCGGTGCGGTTGGGCCAGACGGTGGCGGCGGGCACGCGGCTGCTGAACGTGGTGCCGATTGGCCGGGACCTCTATGTGATCGCCAACTTCAAGGAAACCCAGCTCGCCCACATGTCGGCAGGCGAGGAGGTGCAGGTGCGGGCCGACATCCTGCCCGGCACCGTGCTGCACGGCCGGGTGAACAGCCTGGCGCCGGGATCAGGCTCCACCTTCGCGCTGCTGCCGCCCGAGAACGCGACGGGCAACTTCACCAAGGTGGTGCAGCGGGTTCCCGTGCGGATCACGCTGGACACGTCGGATGTGCCGGCGGACGTGCTGGAGCGGCTGCGGCCGGGGCTGTCCGTCATCGCCAGCGTGGACGTGCGGACCCAGCCGGAAGGTCCGGTCCGGACCATGGCTGCCGAGTAGCGGGATGAGCGCCACCGTCGGCTCCGGCCGGACTGCCCCGCCGATGCCGGCGCTGGCGTCCGCCCCGGTCCTCGCCGCGCCGCAAGGCTCGCTGCGCGACTGGGTGGCGTTCCTGGGGGGATCGCTCGGCGCCTTCATGGCGGTGCTGGACATCCAGATCACCAACTCGTCGCTGGCCGACATCCAGGGCAGCCTGGGCGCCAGCCTGGATGAGGGAAGCTGGATCAGCACCGGCTACCTGATCGCCGAGATCATCGTCATCCCGCTCACGGGATGGCTCGGGCTGGTGTTCGGCCTCAAGCGCTACCTGATGGTCAATACCGTGGTGTTCGTGGGCTTCAGCGTGCTGTGCGGCCTGGCGACCTCCCTGCCGGAGATGATCCTGTTCCGGGTGGGGCAGGGCTTCACCGGGGGCGTGCTGATCCCCGGGGCCTTCACCATCATGATCCTGCGCATCCCGCCGTCGCGGCGGTCGGTCGCGGGGGCGATCTTCGGGCTGACGGTGACGTTCGCGCCGGCCATCGGGCCGACGGTCGGCGGGTGGCTGACGGATACCTATTCCTGGCACCTGATCTTCTACATCAACGTGCTGCCGGGGCTGCTGCTGCTGGCGGCGGTGGGATGGGGGTTGGCCAACGCGCCGATGCAGCTGCACCGGCTGGGCCGCGGAGACTGGTTCGGCATCGCCTTCATGGCGGCGGGGCTGGGCAGCCTGGAGTATATGCTGGAGGAAGGGCAGCGGAAGGACTGGTTCGGCGACGACCGGATCGTGCTGGCCGCCGCCGTCGCCGCGGTGTCGCTGACGGCGTTCGTGACCATCGAGCTGATGCGCAAGGAGCCGTTCATCGACCTGCGCCTGCTGACGCACCGGGCGCTGGGGATGGCGAGCCTGGTGAACTTCGCATCCGGGCTGGGGCTGTATGGGTCGGTGTATATCCTGCCGCTGTATCTGTCCCGGGTGCAGCACTACAACGCCCTGCAGATCGGCCAGGTGCAGATGTGGCTGGGACTGCCGCAGCTATTTATCCTGCCGTTTCTGCCCCTGGTGCTCAAGCTGTTCGACAGCCGGCTGGTGATCGGCTTCGGGCTGGCGCTGTTCGGCACCAGTTGCGGGCTGAATGCCTGGCTGACGCCGGACACTGGCATTGACCAGTTGAAGTCGGTGCAACTGGTGCGCGCGGCCGGGCAGCCCTTCATCATCTCGCCCTTGTCGCAGATGGCGACCGTCGGTATCGCCCCGGCTCAGGCAGGGGCGGCGTCGGCCCTGTTCAACATGGCGCGCAACCTGGGCGGCAGCGTCGGGATCGCAGCGCTGGGCACCGTGGTGGACCAGCGCGAGCACTTCCACTTCAGCGTGGTGGCGGAGCGGGTGACGCAGAACGCCACCCGTACGACGGAGCGGCTGCACAGCATGGCCGGGCGCCTGGGGTCGGAGGCGCGGGCGCTGGGCACCCTGGCGGCGCAAGTCCGCAACCAGGCTTACGTGATGGCCTATGCCGACGGGTTCGCGGTGATCTCGGCCGCGCTGCTGCTGAGCCTGCTGGCCGTGCCGTTCCTGGTGCCGGCACCCAAGGGCGGCGGCGGAGGTGGGGGCGGGCACTGACGGGACCGAGTCCCCATAGCAAAAGCGTGCGGTGACGTACTTCCGATGACGGGCTACGGTCAGTTGTTGTCAATCTGTATGAGGAACCGTCATGCCCCGCATCTTAACTGCCGCTGCTGCGTGCCTGATTGCCGCCTGCGCCATCGGCACGGTCCGTGCCGAAACCGTGACGTTCAACGGCACGATGGCTGGCGCCAGCGAAGTGCCGTCCAAGACGACCGATGGCAAGGGCGCCGCAACCGCGTCGCTGGATACCGCGACCAAGATGCTGACGTATCAGGTTGACTATTCCGGGCTGAGCGGCCCCGCCACGGCCGCCCACTTTCATGGCCCGGCCGAAGCAGGCGCCAACGCCCCTGTGGTGCTGCCCTTCGCAGCACCCGCCGTCAGCCCGATCAAGGGCACCGCCACGCTGACGGACGCGCAGATGGCGGACCTGATGGCCGGGAAGTGGTATGCCAACATACACACCGCGGCCAACCCCGGCGGGGAGATACGGGGCCAGATGATGCGCGGGCAGTAAGCCGCGCGCCCAGGCACCCGGCGCCGTGCGCCTGGCTCCCGTCCGGTTGCCCCGACGGGAGCCGGCCTGGCTGGGACGCCGAGGACGTGTCCGCCTTAGTGGCCCATGATGCGGCTGAGCAGCCCGGTGTGTCCGAGCCGCTCAGCCGTGGCCAGCAGGAACAGGGCGACCCCAACCCTGGACACCGCCCAAGCCGTGGCAGCGCAGGGCAACCCAGGCTGTCGTACCCCAGACTGTCGCATCTCAAACTGTCGCACTTCACAGGGACGCATGCGGATCAAGGCGCTCATGCAAGACGCGGCAAAGAAGCGGCAGCGCTGCGCCATTGCCATCCCGGGATGGAGGCAGTCGGAATGGGGCGCTAGGGTGTTGCGGAACAAGACTTCCTCCCATCAAGCTCGGGTCGTCGGGCATTCGGACCATAACGCCGGCGCGTGCGGCGGAGCGTGACGGGAATCACGTGGCGTTAACCTGACCTAGCCATGCCGTAAGGCAGACGTTGCGGTCCTTGACGCCAGCCGCATTATCCATGCCAAGGTCGTCCTGGCCGAGAAATTCGGCTATCGTTTTGGCCGGACAGCACCAGGAACGCAGGCGATGTGCGGGATTGCAGGCATTTTTCATCAAGCCGGGCCGGCGACGGTTGACGGCGGGCTGCTTCGGCGCATGACCGGCGCCCTCGCCCACCGCGGCCCCGATGGCGACGGTTTCCACGTCGAACCCGGCGTCGGGTTGGGCCACCGGCGCCTGTCCATCATAGACGTGTGCGGCGGCGCGCAGCCGATGTTCAACGAGGATGACTCGGTCGTCATCATCTTCAACGGCGAGGTGTATGGCTTCGACGTGCTCCGGCAGCGGTTGGAGGGATTGGGCCA
>CAXTDP010000026.1:0-929 GCA_964242295.1 uncultured Acetobacteraceae bacterium
TTCAGCCAGGTGCAGGACTCGCTGTCCTGGTTCATCAACCAGTATCAGAGCCTTGCGGGATGGCGGGCGACGGTGGCGCGCCTGGCCGGGTTCCAGGATGCGGTTGCAGCCGCACATGCTGCTTCGGTGGCCGGGCCACGCGTCGAGCACGGCGGCGCGGTCGCCGCGCTGGACGGCGTGACCGTGCGTCTGCCAGATGGGTCCAAGCTGCTGGACGGGACGGGCATCGCCTTCCCTGCCGGGCGGTCTACGGTCATCACGGGACGTTCCGGCGGCGGCAAGTCCACCCTGTTCCGGGCACTGGCCGGGATCTGGCCGTTCGGGAATGGGACGGTGCGGCAGCCCGACGGGTCCAGCCTGTTCCTGCCCCAGCGGCCCTACATCCCGCTGGGGTCCCTTCGCCTGGCGATCTGCTTTCCCAAGGCCGCGGACAGCATCCCTGAAGCCGAGATACGGCAGGCGCTGTCCGATGTCGGTCTGGGTGGCCTCGTCACGCAACTGGACTTCGACGAGCCCTGGGCGCAGCGTCTGTCCGGCGGGGAGCAGCAGCGCCTGGCCATCGCCCGCGCCCTGCTGCTGCGCCCGGACTGGCTGTTCATGGACGAGGCGACGGCGAGCCTGGACCCCGACGCTGAAGGGGAACTATATGGAATGCTGCGCCGGCGTTTGCCGGGCACGACCATCGTTTCCATCGCACATCGCCCCGCGGTCGCGGCGTTCCACGATGACGCACGGGTATTCCGGCGGCAGCCGGGAGAGACCGGGACATTGGAGCCGGTAAGGCGTGAGGCGGAGATCGCTGCTGCTCCCTCTCCTTCCGGGAGAGGGTTGGGGTGAGAGGGTCTTTCTTCCTTATCCCAGCCGCCCATACGCAATACTGTGGCGGCACCGACCTTACGCCGCGCCGCAGCCAAGACCCCCTCACCCCA
>CAXTDP010000026.1:939-19665 GCA_964242295.1 uncultured Acetobacteraceae bacterium
CTCCCGGAGGGAGAGGGAGCATGTCAGCGTTGCTTGGACACGATTGCCAACACCGCGGCACCATAGCGCGACAGCTTGGAACCGCCGACGCCCTTGATGTCGCCAAGTTCATCCATGTCGCTGGGCCGGGCAGTCGCGATCTCCCGCAGCACGCTGTCGTGGAAGATGACATAGGGCGGCACGGACTGCACCTTCGCTTCGCCTGAGCGCCAAGCCCGCAAAGCGTCGAACAATGGATCGTCCCCTGCAACGGCCGGCGGCCCGGCGGCAGTGCGGTCTCGTCTAGTCCTGCTCCGCGCCGGGCCGGCCAGCGCGTCCGCTTCTTCCCGCAGCATGACGGTCGTCTCCTTGCGCAGGATCGGCCGGGCATGCTCCTCGACCAGGGACAGCGTCGGATATTCGCCGCTGTCGGTCCGCAGCGCGCCGCGGGCGATCAACTGGCGGATTACCCCGCGCCAGAAGCCCGGCGACTGGTCAGCGCCGATGCCCCAGGTCGGCAGGGCGGTATGGCCAAGCTTTACCGCCATCGGGTTTTCCTGGCCGCGCAGCACCGAGATGATGTGCATCGCCCCGAACCGCTGCCCCGTGCGGTAGATTGCCGACAGCACCTTCTGCGCCGCCACAGTCCCGTCGAACAGCGCCACTGGCGACAGGCAGGTGTCGCAGTGGCCGCAAGGCCGTCCCAGCTCCTCACCGAAGCAGGCGAGCAGCGTGCCGGTCCGGCAGGCCGTGGTTTCCGTCAGCGAGATCATGCTTTCCAGCCGTTGCCGCATCACCCGTTGCTGCGCCTCCGGCGCCGCGGATTGGGACAGCCAGTGCCTGGCGCGGGCGATGTCCTCGCCGCCATACAGCAGCAGGGTGTCGGCCCGGTCGCCGTCGCGCCCGGCGCGGCCGATCTGCTGATAGTAAGCTTCCGGGCTGTCCGGCATGTCCAAGTGGACGACGAAGCGCACATCAGGCCGGTCTATTCCCATCCCGAAGGCGATGGTCGCCACCATCACCACCGCCTCCCCACTGCGGAACCTGGCCAGCGCCACCCGCTTTTCCATCGCCGACAGCCCGGCGTGGAACGGCAGCGCCACTAGTCCTTCCGCCTTGAGCCGCGCCGCTATCCGCTCCGTCTTGGCCCGGCTGCCGCAATATACGATCCCAGCCTCGCCCTTGTGCCGGCCCAAGAAGGCGAGTAGCTCCTGCACCTCTCCGGCCTTGGCCTGCGCGGCGATGTGCAGGTTCGCGCGATGGAAGCTGGCGCTGAACACCTCGGCGTCGTCCATGCCGAGCGCTTGGAGGATGTCGCCGCGGGTACGGGGATCCGCGGTGGCGGTCAGGGCAATGCGCGGCACCCCGGGGAACGTATGGCCCAGCCGCGCCAGTCCGCGATACTCCGGGCGGAACTCGTGCCCCCAGGCCGACACGCAATGCGCCTCGTCTATGGCGATCAGGGAAATCTCGCGCCGGGTTAGCCGCTCCAGGGTGCCCGGCATCAGCAGCCGCTCGGGCGAGACATACAACAGGTCCAGCCGGCCCGCGTCCAGGTCACGGCTGATCTGCCGGGCCTCATCCGGGTCCACCTCCGAATGCAGGGCGCCAGCCGCGACGCCGAGCTGGCGCAGCGCGGCAACCTGGTCGTCCATCAGCGCGATCAGCGGCGACACGACGATGGCGGTGCCGGGTCGGCACAGGGCAGGCACCTGAAAGCACAGGCTCTTGCCGCCGCCGGTCGGCATCAGCACCAATGCGTCGCCGCCGCCCATCACCTGCGTGATGGCAGCCTCTTGCAAGCCTCGGAACGCAGGGAAGCCGAACACTTGGCGGAGCACCGCAGCAGGCGTGCCCAGCGATCCACCACCCTCGTGCGGCGTCGGCGGGTGGCGATGCCCGTCGTCAGGCATCGCAGCCGGGTAGAGGCGGGTCAGCGAAGCTCAATCTCGACCCGCCGGCTTTCGACGCCGGGATCGCCGCCCTGGGCGCCCTTCGGCTGCAGGATGATGCGGTCGGTGGAAATGCCGTCCGCCACCAGCGTGTCCCGCACGACCTGCGCGCGCAGGCGGGTCAGGGTACGGTTGGCCTCCGTCGAGCCGAGCTGGTCGGCATAGCTGAGCACGAACACCACGCGCGTCGGGTCCGCCTTAGCGGCCTTAGCGGCCTCGCCCACGATGCGTAACGCCTCGGTATCAATGTTCGCCGAGAACGGCGTGTAGAACACCAGGAAGCTCGGGCCTGGGGGGCCGTTCCGCATCGGCATGCAGGCCGCACCCGCAAGCGCCATACCGAGGGCTGCGACGGCGCCCAACCGGTTGCGGGATCTTCGCATCAGTGCTGAGGGCATGACGGCGTCCTTCGAGGAGATTGTTCTGCACCCTAGTTGCCCCCGCCTCCCCTGCCGCGTCAATGCGCAACTATCCTAGAACAGTCTGCGTCCAAGATTATGCCGAGCCTGACCCGGACTCTGTCTCATAATCAAGCACTTGCAACCTCCTGTTCGGTTGCTTTGCACCTAGAGCCGGATGCGATGCGCATCAGGCAGCCGCTGCGACGGCGCGGCCGGTTGATAGGCGATATATGCGGTCCAACCGTTCCACCCCCAGCAAGCGGTGGACGATCAGAATGACGGTGCGGCCCGGCGCAACATCGTTCAGCGTCGTCAGGAACGCACGCTCGGTGTCCGCATCGAGCCCCGTCGCCGGTTCGTCTAGGATCAGCACCGGCGCGTTGGAGAGCAACGTCCGGGCCAATGCTAGCCGCCGGGCCTGACCGCCCGACACCGCCGCGCCGCCCTGGCCGATCCAAGCGTCCAGCCCGCCCGGTAAAAGGCGGACGACCTCTGCCACCTGCGCCTGCTCCAGCGCCGCCCACAGGTCGGCATCAGAAGCACCAGGGCGGCCAAGCAGCAAGTTCGCGCGCACGGTGTCGCTAAACAGGTGCGTGGCTTGGCTCAGCCACGCCATGCGGGATCGGACCGGGCCAGCCGGCAGGTCAGCCATGTCCACGCCGCCCAGGAGAATGTGTCCGGATGCCGGCGCCACGACCTTCAGCAGCAGCGCGGCCAGAGTGGACTTGCCTGATCCAGACGGCCCGAGGACCGCCACCCGGCTGCCCACCGGGATATCGAGCGTCAATCCGTCCAGCACTCGCGGACGGTCCGATGTCCAACCAAACACAACCCCCTCGAACCGAATCGCGGTACCGGCGGGCATTGCGGCTGGCGCTGCCGGTTCCGGTACCGGCGGCGGCGAGTCTGCTACCGCGAGCACCCGGCTCGCGGCGGCGGCGGCGTGCCCGGCCAAGGCCCCGGCCCGCGGCAGTCCAGCCACGAGCTCGAATGCTGCAAGCGTCATGAACGCTGCCAAGGCAGCCGCCGCTCCCGCCGGTGCGAGCACCAGCACCGAAAGCAGCGCCGCCGCACCGCAGGCAGTGGCTCCGGCCTGCGCCAGTGACGCCATGCGCGCAACGGAGCGCTGCGCCTGGAACAGCGTGGCCTCGCGAGCCTGCACAGCGGCCAGCATCCGGCCTTCGGCGCCATAGGCGCGGACCTCGCGAAGCCCGTCCAGCGTGTCCATCGCGGCGGTCCGCAGCCCGGCCCTGGCGGTGGCAAGCCTTTCGCCGGCGCGCTGGGACGCGCGTGCCGCAACCAGGGGCAGCACCAGTCCTGCAATGAGGAACAGGGCCAGGACGACGACAAGCGCCACCCAACCCTCCGGCAGCAGCGCCCAGGCCAGCACCGGCACCGCCAGCGCCGCAACGACACCAGGCACGAGGATGCGTAGATAGAGCCCGTCCAGCGCCTCGACATCGCCGACGATGCGGGACAGGGCATCGCCGGACCGCAGCAGGCCGAGGCCGCCCGCCGAGCGCACAGCCAGGCCGCGGAACAGCCAAGCGCGCAGGGCCGCCAGGGCGTTGAACGTCGCGGCATGGGTGATCAGCCGCTCGGAATATCGCGCCAGGACGCGGGAGGCCCCGAGCCAGCGCAAAGCTGCGGACAACGCCAGCAGTGTGCCGGCTGCGGCAGGCGCTCCGAATACTAGGGCGGCGGACGCTACGGGCAGTGCCAGGCCGAGCCCAGCGGACACCACGGCCACCGCCAGGCCGAGCAGCAGCAGACCCTGCTGCCTACGCCATAACGCCAGGATGCGGAGCAGCGCACTCATGCCGCGCCGCGGACCGAACGCGCCTGTCCCTCCGACAGCAGCAGCCGGCGGCCGCCGAAGGCGTGGGCAGCGGCGGAATGGCTGGCTAGAACAACCGTCCGTCCCAGTGCCAGCCGGCTGAGGCTGTCCAGCACGTCCGACTCGGTCGCCGGGTCAAGGTGCGCGGTCGGCTCGTCGAGCAACAGGAGCGGCGCGTTGCGGACAAAGGCGCGGGCGATCGCGATCCGCTGCGCCTGACCGCCGGACAGCCCATAGCCTCCCTCTCCGACCGGCGTGTCGAGGCCGAGGGGCAGCGCATCGGCGAACTGGGAGATGCGCGCGGCCCGGGCGGCGGCCTGCACGTCCGCATCGCTGGCGTCCTCGCGCCCGAAACGGATGTTGTCGCGGATCGTGCCGGCAAAGATGACCGGGTTCTGCCCGATCCAGGCGGTCATGCGCGCCAGTGCCGCGGGCACGATGCTGGCGATGTCGGCGCCGTTGATGGTGATCCGGCCGGCGTCCGGCCGCACGAAGCCGAGCAGCAATTCCAGTATCGTGGACTTGCCAGCGCCGGATGGCCCGATCAGCACCACCGTCTCTCCGGCGGGAACGCGGAACGATAAGCCGTCCAGCACCGGGCCGCGTGCCGCGTCCCAGGTGAACGATACATTCTCAAACGCAACAGCCACACCGGATGCCTCGACGGTGCGCGTCGCTGCGGGCGGGCCGCCTGCCGCCGGGGCCGCCGGCAGGGCTGCCAGGTCTGCCGCGGCGGTGCTTGCCTGCAAGCGGTCCTGGTAAACCGCCGCGAATACGCGCAACGGCGCGAAGAACTCTGCCACCAGCACCAGCAAGAATACCGCGGGCACCGCCCGCAGCGCCCCACCTTGCAAGGCCGCAGCGTAGCGCACCGCCAACAGCACCAGCGCCGTCGCGACTGCCAGATCCAGCACGGCCGATGACAGGAAGGCAACCCGCAGCACCCGCAGCGTCCGGCGCGACAGGTCTGCCGCATCGGCCTGCAGGCGCACGGCCTCGTCCTCTGCACGGCCGGCGAGCACGATGGTGGCAATGCCTCGCATTCGGTCCAAGAAGCGGGACTGCAAGCGGTCCATCGCCACGAATTGGCGCTGCGACGCCGCAGCGGCGCCGAGCCCGGCCAATGCCATGCCGAGCGGAACCAGCAAACCCGCCCCCAGCAGTATCAGCGCCGCCCAAGGATCGGCCAACGCAGCTGCGAGCAGCACAAGCGCAGGTCCTGCGACAGCAAGGCTTGCGGCGGGTAGCCAGCGTGCGAACAACCCGTCCAGCGCCTCGATCCGGTCCACGGCCACAGCCGCCAACTCGCCAGCCTGCCGGTTCCGCAGCACCGCCGGCCCGGCTGCGAGCAGCCCTGCAAACACCAGGGACCGCAACCGCCGCCGCGCCGACACGCCGGCAGAAAAGCCGGCTTCGTCGGCTGCGACGCCCAGCCATGCCCGCAGCAAGGACAGGAACGCGAACCCTGCCGCCCATTGGGCCGGCGAGTTCACTGCCTCACCCAGCAGCCGCGCCATCAGCATGGCGATGCACCATGCCTGGCCGATCCCAGCCGCGACCCCAGCGAGGCCCAGCAGGACGATAGGCCGCGCCGCACGGCGACCCAATGCCGACTGCGCGGCCAGCCAGGCCCGACCAGGCGCGGCCACCCGCGGCCGCTTCGTCCGCCCCGCCATCAGCCGTCCGCGAGCGCCTGGCGTGCCGTCGCCGCCAGCCATCCCGCAGCGACTGGCAAGATGTCGTCGTTGAAGTCGTAGGCAGGATTATGCAGCTCGCGCCCACCGTCCGCCGAGCCGTTGCCGATCCAGGCAAACGCGCCGGGACGCTCCTGCAGGAACCAGCCGAAATCCTCGCTCGCCATGGTCGGCGCCAGGTCGCGGCGCACGACGGCCCCCATTGACGCTGCGGCCGTAGCAGCAAGAGTCGCCTCTGCCTTCGTATTGATGGTGGCGCTGACGCCGGTGTGGATGTCCACGTCCACTTTGACCCCGAAGGTCACAGCCACCCCGGCGGCCACCCGGCGGATCGAAGACGCGACGAGGTCGCCGACCTCGGCACTGTGGTTGCGGTAGGTTCCCGTCAGGATGGCGGTCCCAGGTATCTGGTTGCTGGCGACGCCGGCCTGCATCGTGCAGACCGACACGACCGCGGCCTGCACCGGGTCCACATTCCGGGACACGATGGATTGCAGTGCGACGATTAGATGGGCCGCGGCCAGCACGGGATCGCGCGTCGCCTGGGGAATGGCGGCGTGTCCGGCGTGACCATGCACCTCAAGGCGCATCCTGCTTCCCGCCGCCATGACTGGTCCGTCGTGCAGCGCGACGACGCCGGCATCCAAGCCGGGCCAATTGTGGTAGCCGAAGATGCATTCCATGGGAAACCGCTCCAGCAAGCCGTCGGCCAGCATAGCCCGGGCGCCGCCATAGCCCTCCTCAGCAGGCTGGAATACCAGTTGCACCGTTCCCGACCAATCCGGGTCCGCCATCAGCAGCGACGCGGCGCCGAGGAGGCTGGCAGTGTGCCCATCATGACCGCAGGCGTGCATGACGCCAGAGGAGTGGGACGCCCAGGGCAGGCCAGTCGCTTCCGTCAGCGGCAATGCATCCATGTCAGCCCGCAATCCGACGCAGCGGTTGCCGCCACGGGCGATGGTGGCGACGACGCCATGACCACCGACGCCGGCGGTGAAAGGTATCCCCAACTCCTGCAAGGTCCGGCAAACGAACGCAGCAGTCTCGGCTTCGTGCAGCGACAACTCAGGGTGCGCGTGCAGATGGCGACGCCAGGTTTGTAGTTGGCTAGGGGGAACTGCTGACATTCGGCGCTCCGGCTGACCCGGGAGATGTGCCGTGTGCAGAGAAGTTCCGCAAGGCCGTTAGCCGCTGGCGCGCACCGGGGCTGCCCTGAATACCGGACTGCCGATACGCTCCTTCCGCAGCGGCATGCGAACCAGATACTCCGTCCCATTGCCTTCCCGGATGTCGAGCGTGGCGCCGAGTTGGCGGGAAAAGCCCTTGATGAGCTGCAAGCCGATGCCGTCCCGCGTCCCGGCCTCCGTTTCGACCCGTCCGGCAGGGATGCCAACCCCATTGTCCCGAACCTCCAGCTCGGCCGTTTCACCGTCGGTGCTCAAGCGCACCCAGATGCTGCCGTGACGACCGGCTGGAAAGGCATACTTCACGGCATTGCTGACCGCCTCCGTTACGATCAGCGCCATCGGAACCGCCTGATCGCTGGACATCTTGAGCTCAGTCGCATCTATGTGCAGTTGCAGCCGCTTGCCCGGGGTTTCGCCCATGGCCTGAAATAGCTGGCCGCAAAGCTCGACCAAGAACTCGCGCATATCAATGGTGTGTACTTCGCCGTGGGCGTAAAGGTGTCTGTGCAGGGTTGCCAGCGCCCGCACCCGGTCTCGGGCGGACTGAAACTCCGCCCTTGCTTCTGGCAAACGGATGCGGCTGGCCTGAAGGTTCAACAAGCTGGCGACGATTTGGAGGTTATTCTTCACACGGTGATGGATTTCCTGCATCAGCAGGTCCTGCTCGACGATGGCGGCCTGCAGCCGAGCTTGGTGCCGATCCAACGCAAGTGTCGCACGCTTAAACGACACGGCGAGCCTACGAAGATCACGGTTTGCGTTGCGGAAAGGCCGTGCGTCAAACGGGTCACCGGCGCGCCAAGCGTCAACAGCCAGGCCTAGCCGCCCTAGATGGGGATTGAACCACAAAGAAGTGCCACCGCCCACCACGGCAATGGCAATTATTACGCAAGTGACCGCTAGGGCGTGCGATACTGGGCCATGTAAGCCTATTAGCAACGCACATGGCGAGAGTGCCAAAACATACAGTAGCACCGCTCTGGCAACCGGCGATCGTCCTACTACATGGCCGATCCGCCTTAAGCGTGTCCATATTGGTGCAACATGCACCATGGCGGCTCCGTATCCTAACCCCCGGCCTTGCCTATCACTTTTCCCGATGCTCCTCGATCAATTTGAGAAGATCCACTGGAATCGGTTCGCGCGCGACATCATCAAAGATTTTGTGCAAGCCCTGCTTGAGCCAAGTATCAAATGCCTGGTCACCTGATTTTTTCGCCCCGGAAGGGTTGGCCGAAGTTGTCGGCTTATGCCTAGTCATGATCCCGGCCTGCACCGAAGAAGCACCAACATTGGCGTAATCCTCAGCCATCGTTTGGATGGCGATGCAGCCATCCCGTACGTGGCCCGCTGCCTAGATTGACGCCTGAATCCGGGGAGCCGTCGACTGGGTTGCAGCTGCTTCTGCCAGTCGATTGATCCGCGTAGAAGCCCGAAGGGCCGGCTTTTCCTCACCGAGCAGCCAAGCTTCCAACTGCCGCCTAGCCCGGAACACGCGGCTTTTAGCGGTTCCTACGGCGCATCCAGTCGCCTCGGCCAATGCCTCATAGCTCATGCCATGTATGACGACCATCACCAACGCTTCCCGCTGATCGGCCGGCAGACGGGTCATCGCCTTGCCAAGTTCCTTCAGGGCCAAACGATCCTCATGCGGCGCCTCCGATGCAAACGCGGACTGGGGCACGTCGTCAATGTCGGTCGTATCACGCCGCTTGCGCAAGTTAGAGATAAACCGGTTGCGTAGGATGCGATGCATCCAAGCCGCAAAGTTGGTTCCGGGAATGAAGCTGTTGCTAGCCGACAGCGCGTTGCAGACGGCATCCTGAACCAAGTCTTCTGCCGCGGACCGGTTGCGCGTCAACGCAAGCGCCTGGATTCGCAACTTCGGGAGGATGTGGATGACTTGGTCATGGAACGTGGTGCTCATGGTGCCGCCTCGTGTCGTCATTTAGGAGCAATGACGTGATGCCGCCCGCGTTGCATCGCCGACATCACGTAACCGCGAGCAAGACCGGCTAGCGAGCAGCATCCTCCGCCGCGGCCAAGCGGGCCAACGCAGCGCGCGCGCGGGACAGCCGGGCCTTCATCGTCCCGACTGGCACCTGACAAACGGCAGCCGCCTCGTCGTGGGAGAGTTCTTGCGCTCCCACCAGGATCAGCGCTTCACGCAATAGCGGCGGCAGCCGCCAAATCAACGTCTGCAGCTCGTGCAGCTCGGCACGGGCAAGCTGCTGCGGTTCGGTGCCTTCCTCGGCAGTGAAGCGTGCATCCATCGCAGCGATTTCGCGTTTCCGGCGGCGTGCCTGTTCATAGAATTGATTTCGCAGGATCGTGAACAGCCACGCTTTCAAGTTTGTCCCCGGCTCGAACTGGTGCAGCGCGCCCAGGGCGCGGACCATGGTGTCTTGCACCACGTCGTCAGCCATCACGCGGTCGCGCACTAGAAACCGAGCAAAACCGCGCAGGTCTGGCAGCAATGCGATGATCTCGCGCCGCAAGTCGGCGTCGGCCATGCTCCGTGTTCTCCTGATGCGTTCCGCCCCGCGGCATCGTTGCCGCGATGGACCGGGCATGGCATCCCGGTCACAAGGCCTGTAATGCGTGCCCCGAGGCCCGACGTGCCCTACCGGTGCCATCCCACCGCGGGCAAATACGACACTGTGCAAGAAAAGGAAGCTGCATGACCAGCCTGCGCCGCGAAGACCTCATCCGCGCGCTGCCCTATGCCCGGCGGTATGCCCGCGCCTTGACCGGCAGCCAGCCCCGGGGCGACGCCATGGTTGCGGACAGCTTGCGCGGCCTGTTGGAGGACAGCGCGCCCGAGGAAGACGCCCGCATCATCCTGTATCGCGCCATAACCAGCCGCTACGATGGCCTGACGACGCTGAGCCTGCCCGCGCTGTCCGGTAGCCTGACCGGCCTGCAACGCAAGCTGCTGCTGCTGACGTCCCTGGAGGAACTGTCAGTGGAGGCGGCTGCGAGCGTGCTGCAGATGCCAGCGGCAGAGGCGGCGGCCCATGTCGCGGAAGCACGTGACCATCTGCGCGCCGGGGCGGCGACGGACGTGCTCATCATCGAGGACGAGCCGATCATCGCCATGGACATTGAGGAGCTGGTGCTGAACTGCGGCCACCGCGTCGTCGGCATGGCGACGACCGAAGCGGAAGCGGTCGAGCTTGCTGAGCGCCACAAGCCTGGCCTGATCCTGGCCGACATCAACCTGGGGATCGGCGGAGACGGGACCGCCGCAGTTGCGCGCATCATGAAGCACCACTATGCCCCGGTGATCTTCGTGACCGCGTATCCCGAGCGCCTGCTGACCGGGGAGGACCTGGAGCCCGCCTTCGTGATCACGAAGCCGTTCGAGCCGCTGACTCTGGCCATCGCGACGTACCAAGCCATAACCGGGGGCGTGCGCCTGGAATAGGCGGCTGTGCCCCAGACGTTCCCAGATATGTTCATCAGGTATATTCATGTTGCACCGGGCAACTCAGCCGGCCACAAGGCGATCTTGCGGGCTGCGGGCGGCATGGTAGGTCAGCAACGGAGGCATCATTGGATCAGCACGTGACCCCGGCAGTTCCAGTCAAAGTTGCCGCTCCTTCAAGGCCCTCCATCGCCGATCTGACCAGGGCAGAATCTGCGTCGGGCAGCCTACGCGCCGCAGCGGCAGCCGGTTTCGGCTTGGTGCTCGTATCGTCCGGGAATGTGGATGTCCTGCGGTCCGTCGCCGCCGTAGGCCGGGATGCAGGGCTTGCCGTGCTGACGGACTTGCGCCTGGATCGGGCGCCTGCAAGCCAGGTAGCCGACACCGGCGCCCTGTTCACCGTTCTGCCAGCGCCAACCCGCGATCCCCGGCGCCCGGTCGAACGTGCCGAGCACGCGGTTGCCGCCCTGACAAGCGCGGACGATGCAGTTGCCCTGGCATCCTGGGCCGCCAACCGAGTCAAGGCGTCCATGCGGGCCGGTGCGGCTGGTGTAAGGCTTAAAGGACTCGACAACCTACCAGGGACCGCGTTGCAGCCGTTGCTCGGCGGCATCCGGCGGCTGTGCGGCGACGCCGTGCTATTTGCGTGGACCCACGGCTTGTCGTGGGAGGTGTTGCAAGCCATCCAGCCCGGCACAGTGGACTTGGTCGCATCCTCGTTGCCTTACTGGGATGGCGAGGGCGAATGGATCTGGCGTGAGTTGGATGCTTTGCGGCGGATCGCTCCCGTCGTTGCCCCCGTAGGTCCGGGCAGCGGCCCCTATGCCGTTGCGGCGGCCCTTCTTGCCGATGGCTGGATGGCCCCCCTGCCCGGGGCCACTGACAGCCCTGGAAAAACCGTGGATGCCGCCGCTTTGAACCGGTTGCGCGCCTCGCCCGGTTTCGGGGCGGGACCTGGCCGCCTGCTGACGGCGCCGGGCAGTCCTGTGCTGGCCATGCTGCGCACCGATACCCTGGACCCCCGCAGTGCTGCACATGGCACCCTGCTGCTCCTGAATATGTCGGCGCAGCCTGCCGCTGCCAGCTTGTCGCACCTGCTGCCCGAGGCCGGTGCTGTATTCGGCCCGTTCCATCCCGTGGTGCCTGACGACGGCCCTGCCCTGGGCGCCGGTGCCGTGGTTACGCTGCAGCCGCGCGAAGCGAGGCTGTTCCAGGCGCAGGTGCTTCCACTTCCGACCGCTCGGCCAATCGGCGCCGAGTCTGCCATGCAGGCCTCAGGCCGGCCACGCCTGGCGATTGAGGCGCCGACACCCAGCGTAGAGGGAGGTCGCTTCCCAGCTCGACGCACAGTGGGCACCATGGTTGCGGTGGAGGCCGACATCATCGGTGACGGCCATGACAAGCTGGCGGCAGTCCTGCGTTGGCAAGCGCCTGGCGGCGGGTGGCAGGAAACGCCGATGGCGCTCGTCAACAACGACCGTTGGACCGCTTCCTTCCCGCTGGAACGACTGGGCGTGCACAAATACGAGGTTCATGCCTGGCGCGACGCGTTCACGACCTACACAGACGAGCTGTTCAAGAAGCACAAGGCCGGTGTTCCAATCGTTCTGGAACTGCGTGAAGGCGCCACCCTGGTTGCCGCGGCCGCAGCGCGGACATCGCCAGCCCAGGCGAAGCTCAAGGCCGCATCAGCCAGCTTTAAGAAGCTTGATGCCGAGGCGCAGCGCACGCTGCTGCTGTCGCCCGAACTCGTGGGGCTGATGCAGACGGCCGATAACCGGCCGCACCTGGCGACCATCGGCCCGATCCCGATACAGGCCGAGCGCACGGCAGCAGGTTTTGCAAGCTGGTATGAGGTGTTCCCTCGCTCGCTCAGCGACGACCCAAACCGGCACGGCACCTTCCGCGACGTGGAACGCCACCTGCCGCGCGTGCAGGCGATGGGCTTCGACGTGCTCTACTTCCCGCCGGTCCACCCGATCGGCCGGGTGAACCGCAAGGGCCGCAACAACACGCTTACCCCCACCCCAGACGACCCCGGCAGCCCTTATGCCATCGGCTCCAGCGATGGCGGCCACGATGCGCTGCATCCGGAGCTGGGCACGGTCGAGGATTTCCAGCACCTGCGTGCGGCCTGCGCCGAGCATGGGCTGGAGTTGGCGATGGACTTCGCCATCCAGTGCTCGCCGGACCATCCCTGGCTGAAGCAGCATAAGGACTGGTTCACCTGGCGCCCTGATGGGACCATACGCTACGCCGAGAACCCGCCGAAGAAGTATGAGGACATCGTCAATGTGGACTTCTACGCCCCGGGCGCCGTGCCGGGGTTGTGGGTCGAGCTATGCAACGTAGTGCTGTATTGGGCGGGACAGGGCGTGCGGCTGTTCCGGGTGGACAACCCGCACACCAAGCCGATGCCATTCTGGGAATGGATGATCGCCGAGGTGCAGGCGCAGTATCCCGACGCAGTGTTCCTGGCTGAGGCGTTTACCCGGCCGAAGGTGATGTATCGTCTGGCCAAGTCGGGCTTCTCCCAGTCCTACACCTACTTCACCTGGCGCGAGGCGAAGTGGGAGTTCGAGCAGTATCTGACGGAGCTGACTGCTGGGCCGCCACGAGATTTCTTCCGCCCGCACTTCTTCGTCAACACGCCGGACATCAACCCGATTTACCTGCAGGGCGCGGGACGTGGGGCCTACCTGGTTCGGGCCGCCTTGGCTGCCACCCTGTCGGGGCTTTGGGGCGTGTATAACGGCTTCGAGCTGTGCGAGGGCACGCCGGTGCCGGGCAAGGAGGAATATCTCGACAGCGAAAAGTATCAGCTCCGGGCTTGGGATTGGGATCGGCCTGGCAACATCGTGGCGGAGATCACCCAGCTCAACGCCATACGACGCCGCAACCCGGCGCTGCATAGTCATCTCGGCATCACGTTCCTGCCCGCCAGCGGGGAACAGGTGCTGTTCTTCGAAAAGGCTTCGCCCGACCGCGGCAACGTCGTCTTGGTCGCGATCAGCATGGATGCCCGGACGACTCAGTATGCGGACCTGACCGTGCCGGGCACGGACGCAGTGGACCTGTTGGCGGATCGTCCGGTGCAATGGTCCGACCGCGTCCAGCGCATTGCGCTTCCGCCCGACCGCCCCTACGCCATCTGGCGCCTGCGCGGCGGCCTGTGACGTTACTCAGATTGGATACCATGAACGACAGCCCCGTTGACCTGACCCCTGGTTCGGTGCCTGCAACTGCCTCGCCGCTCGCCGGAGACCCGCTTTGGTATAAAGACGCGGTCATCTACCAGATACATCTCAAGTCCTTCTTCGACGCCAACAACGACGGTGTCGGCGACTTCCAGGGCTTGATGCAGAAGCTCGACTACATATCCGAGCTTGGCGTCACCGCGGTTTGGATGCTTCCGTTCTATCCGTCCCCGCGCCGTGACGACGGTTACGACATTGCGGAATATACCGGGGTGCATTCGGATTACGGCACCATAGAAGACGTGCGCCTTTTCATCGAGGCCGCGCATGCCCGTAACCTGCGGGTCATCACGGAGTTGGTCATCAACCACACCTCGGACCAGCATTCCTGGTTCCAGGCTGCGCGCCGTGCGCCGCCGGGCAGCCCGGAGCGGGAACGTTACGTGTGGTCCGACACGGACGAGAAGTATAACGGCACCCGCATCATCTTCCTGGACACCGAGACCAGCAACTGGACCTGGGACCCCGTCGCCAATGCTTACTACTGGCACCGCTTCTATTCGCACCAGCCAGACCTGAACTTTGACAACCCGGCTGTGCTTGAAGACGTGCTGGCCATCATGCGGTTCTGGCTGGACATGGGCATTGACGGGCTGCGCCTGGATGCCGTGCCCTACCTCGTGGAGCGTGAGGGCACCAACAACGAGAACCTTCAGGAAACCCACGACATCCTGAAGCTGATACGCGCCGAGCTGGACCGGCACGCCCCCGGACGGATGCTGCTGGCCGAGGCGAACCAGTGGCCGGAGGACGCGCAGCAATACTTCGGCACCGGCGACGAGTGCCATATGTCGTTCCACTTCCCGCTGATGCCGCGCATGTATATGGCCATCGCGCGGGAAGACCGTTTTCCGATCACCGACATCATGCGGCAAACACCGGAGATCCCTGCGAACTGCCAATGGGCGGTGTTCCTCCGCAACCACGACGAGCTTACCTTGGAGATGGTCACCTCCGGCGAGCGCGACTATCTTTGGAACACCTACGCCGCCGACCGCCGTGCCCGCATCAACCTAGGCATACGTCGCCGGCTGGCACCGCTGCTGGAACGCGACCGGCGCCGGATCGAGTTGATGAACGGCCTGCTGCTGTCCATGCCGGGTACGCCGGTTATCTACTACGGCGACGAGATCGGCATGGGTGACAACATCTTCCTGGGTGACCGGGACGGCGTTCGTACGCCGATGCAGTGGAGCATGGACCGCAACGGCGGCTTCTCCCGCGCCGACCCGGCGCAGATGGTGCTGCCGCCGATCATGGACGCCAACTACGGCTTTCAGGCCGTCAACGTCGAGGCGCAGGCAACCGACCCGCACTCCCTGCTGAACTGGACTCGGCGCATGCTGGCCGTGCGCGGCCGGCACAAGGCGTTCGGGCGCGGCACGCAGCGCTTCCTGTATCCCGGCAACCGCAAGGTGCTTGCCTTCCTGCGGGAGTTCGCGCTTGAGGACGGCAGGACCGAGACCATCCTGTGCGTCAGCAACCTGTCCCGCACGGCGCAGGCGGTGGAACTCGACTTGTCGGCCTTTGCCGCCCGGGTGCCGGTGGACATCGTCGGCGGGTCGGTGTTCCCGCCCATCGGGCAGCTCAGCTACCTGCTGACGCTGCCAGCCTATGGCTTCTTCTGGTTCCTCCTCGCATCGGACGCGCAACTGCCGAGTTGGCACTCGCCGCCACCGGAGCCGCTGCCGGACTATGTCACCCTGGTGATGCGCGCCGGGCTGGCCGACGTGCTGGCGCAGCAGGGCCGCAATGTGCTCGAGCGCGAGGCATTGCCGGCCTACCTGCCGTTGCGGCGCTGGTATGCCTCCAAGACGGACAAGCTGCAAAAGGTCCGGCTGGCCTACGCCGCGCCGTTGCCCACCACGGGCGGAGCCGTGATGTTCGCCGAGGTCGAGGCGACGCTTCCCGACCGGACCGAGCGTTACGTGCTGCCGCTCGGCGTCGCCTGGGAAGATGACAGCACCGGGGCGCTGCCGCAGCAATTGGCGCTGACCCGAGTGCGACGCGGGCCGCGTGTGGGATACCTGACCGACGCCTTTGCAGTGGACGCGATGGCCCGTGGTCTGGTCGGCGCGCTGCGGAACAATGCCGTGGTCAAGCTGGACGACGGCGAACTGCGGTTCATGCCCGGTGCCAACCTGATCGCGCTGGAACTGCCTGCCGACGCCAGCATCCGGCGGCTGTCGGCCGAGCAGTCCAACTCCTCGCTGATCCTGGGCGATGCCTTGGTGCTGAAGCTCGTCCGTCGGGTTCTGGCCGGCGTTCATCCGGAAGCGGAGATGACTGGCTACCTGACGGAGCGCGGCTTCACCAATACTGCGCCGCTGTTTGGCGAGGTCGTGCGTATGGGCGCGGACGGCACGCCGCATACGGTGGCGCTTGCCCAGGGCTTCGTTCGCAACCAGGGCGATGGCTGGGGCTACACGCTGGACTTCCTGGCGGGCGGGGTGGAGGCGGTGGCGCTGACCGGGCACGAGGAAACGGACACCTTCGCCGCCTACGAAGTGTTCGCCCGCGCCATCGGCACCCGGCTGGCCGAGCTACACGGCCTGCTGTCGCAGCCGACCGACCGGCCGGAGTTCAGCCCGGAGCCGGCTGACGCCGCCGTGCTGGACGAATGGGCATCCGGCGCCATCGAGCAGATTGACCGCGCGCTGAGCATGTTGGCTGGGATCACCACCTGGCCGGACGAGGTAACGGCGGCGCAGGCGCAGCAAGTTCTGAGCCATGCGGACGCCCTGCGCGACGCGGCCCGCAGCCTGGCCCGGCAAGGCGCCGGGTCGCTGCAAACGCGGGTGCATGGCGACTTCCACCTGGGCCAGGTACTGGTCGTCCAGAGCGACGCCTACATCATAGACTTCGAGGGCGAGCCGGCGCGTACCATGGAGCAGCGCCGGGCCAAGTCATGCCCGATGCGGGACGTGGCGGGGCTGCTGCGATCCTTCGACTATGCGGCGGCAGCGGCAGCGCCGGGCCGCGTTGCGTCGTCCGAGCAGGCGGCAGAGCGGCGGCATGGCATCCTGCAGGAGTTCCGCGCCAAGGCTGGCGCGGCGTTCCTCGAAGCGTATCGCGCCGTGCTGAGTGCTGCGGAGCCGCGCTGGGTGCCGGTGGAGGCGGAAGCTGCACTGCTCGACTTGTTCCTGCTGGAGAAGGCCGCCTACGAGATCATGTACGAAGCCGCAAACAGGCCGACCTGGATCGGCATACCCCTCGGCGGCCTGCATGCCATCGCCGCACGCCTGGTTGGGCTGGAGCAGCAGGCATGATGGGCCTTCCTGATGCCGGCGCCGTCGAGGCCATCATCCATGCCCGGCATGGCGACCCGTTCGCCATTCTGGGTCCGCATGGCGTGGGCCGGGACCGTACGGTTCGGGCGGTCCTACCCGGGGCCGAGGCAGTCACGGTGCTGGACTGCGGCGGGCAAACGCTCGGATCGCTGCAACGGCTCCATCCCGATGGTTTCTGGGCCGGGCCGGCTCCTGGCGACGGCCGTTACAAGCTGAAGGCAAGCGGCGCTGGCGGCACTTGGGAGCAGGAGGACGCCTACGCCTTCCCGCCGACCCTGGGAAACCTGGACCTGTATCTGCTGGCAGAGGGTCGCCACCTGGACCTCGGGCATGCCTTGGGCGCCCATCTGTCGGTCATGGATGGCGTTCCTGGCGTGCGCTTTGCCGTCTGGGCACCGAATGCCAGCCGCGTTTCGGTCGTGGGCGACTTCAATTTCTGGGATGCGCGCCGTCACCCCATGCGCCGGCATTTCGGCGCCGGGGTGTGGGATTTGTTCATCCCTGGCGTGCAGGCTGGGGCGGTCTACAAGTATGACCTGCTCGGCCCGGGCGGCGAGACCCTGCCGCAGAAGGCAGACCCGGTCGCCTGGCAGGCCGAGGTGCCGCCCGCGACAGGCTCAATCGTCGCGAGCAAGGAGGAGTGGCGCTGGACGGACGGGGCGTGGATGGCACGGCGCGGCGCCGCACAGGCGTTGGACGCTCCCATCGCCGCCTATGAGGTGCATGCCGGCTCCTGGCTGCCTGCCGCCGAGGCAGGCAAGTCGGGGTGGGAGGCGCTGGCGGACCGGCTGGCGCCTTACTGCGCCGGGATGGGCTTCACCCACGTCGAGCTGCTGCCGATCATGGAGCATCCATTCGGCGGGTCCTGGGGCTACCAGCCGCTCGGCCAGTATGCGCCGAGCTCGCGGCTCGGTCCGCCGGAGGGCTTCGCCCACTTCGTGGACCGCTGCCATGCCATGGGCGTGGGCGTGCTGCTGGACTGGGTGCCGGCGCACTTCCCGGCTGACGCGCACGGCTTGGCGCTCTTCGACGGCACCCCGTTGTATGAGCACGCCGACCCGCGCGAAGGGTTTCACCCCGACTGGAACACTAACATCTACAACCTCGGCCGCAACGAGGTCCGTGGGTTCCTGATCGCCAACGCGTTGTTTTGGCTCAAGCAGTACCATGTGGACGGTTTGCGTGTGGATGCGGTTGCATCCATGCTCTACCGCGACTACAGCCGCAACGCCGGGGAATGGGTGCCGAACCAGTATGGCGGCCGGGAGAACCTGGAGTCCGTTGCCTTCCTGCAGGACCTCAGCCGCACCGTGAAGGAGCGCTGCCCCGGCGCGGTTCTGATCGCCGAGGAGAGTACCGCCTGGCCCGGCGTCACCCGTAGCGCCGACGAGGGTGGGCTTGGGTTCCACTACAAGTGGAACATGGGCTGGATGCACGACACGTTGCACTACATGCACGAAGACCCGATCAACCGCAGCTACCACCACGGGGAGATCACCTTCGGCCTAGTCTATGCCTTCACCGAGCACTTCACCCTGCCGCTGTCGCATGACGAGGTCGTGTATGGCAAAGGTTCGCTGATCCGCCGGATGCCGGGCGACCGTTGGCAGAAGTTTGCCAACCTGCGGGCCTATCTCAGCTTCATGTGGACATACCCCGGCAAGAAGCTGCTGTTCATGGGCGGCGAGTTCGCGCAGGACCG
>CAXTDP010000027.1:0-212 GCA_964242295.1 uncultured Acetobacteraceae bacterium
CTGGCGGACCACCGCCCGGCGCCGCTGCCCGCCTCGCTGGAGGCCGCGTTGGACGCCTTCGCCGCCAGCCCCGACGCCGTGGAGTGGTTCGGCCCGGTGTTCCACGACGCCTATCTCCGCTTCAAGCGCGCGGAGCTGCGCGCCTTGGCCGGGCTGGACGAAGCCGCCATCTGCGACCGTTACGCCGCCATCTACTAAGCAGGCTTGCGCGG
>CAXTDP010000027.1:222-19477 GCA_964242295.1 uncultured Acetobacteraceae bacterium
GGCCGCAGGCCACCTGTGCAATAGGCCGTGCCAGCCTGCTTAGCTTTTCATCTGTGCGCAAACCTCCAGAGGTTTGCTTAGGAGCCCCGCCCATGCAGTTCAGCCGCGACGTCGAGATTGACCCGGCCCATGCCGCCCTGCTGTTCATAGACGTGCAGAACTACAACGCCGGGCCGGATGGCGGCGAGTTCGCGGGCTTGGACCCGGCCGAGCGGGACGGCCGCTACGGCTGGTTCTTCGGCACCATGCAGGCAACGGCGGTGCCGAACATGCAGCGGGTTCAGGCGGCCTGCCGCGCCGGTGGGATCGAGGTGATGTATACCGTCATCGAGAACCTGACGAAGGACGGCCGGGACCGCAGCCTGGACTACAAGATCAGTAAGCTGAACGTGCCGCGCGGGTCCTGGGATGGCCGGGTGATTGATGCCATCGCGCCGGCGGAGGACGAGATCGTGCTGCCGAAGACCTCCTCGTCCGTGTTCATCTCCACCAACATAGATTACGTGCTGCGCAACCTCGGCGTCCGGTCCCTGATCATCGCCGGGGTGCTGACGGACCAGTGCATAGACAGCGCGGTGCGCGACGCGTGCGACCTCGGCTACCTCGTGACAACCGTGACCGACGCTTGCGCCACCCTCAGCAAGGAGCGGCATGACTGGTCGTTGCGCAACAACCGCGGCTACTGCCGGCAGGTCACGACGGCGGAGATCGTCGCCGAGATCGGGCGCCTGACCGGGACGGCGGCCATGGCGGGCTGATCGCACGGCGCCGGGCGGTCAGCAGCGCGTATCCTGGCGTGCGGCGCTGCCCATCGCCACCTGGGGAGAGCGGCAGCATACGTCCTCGCCTGCGCCGCCGGGCAAGCGGCCGGACCGGCGGCGCCGGCATCCGCGCCGGGCTGATTGCCTATCGCACTTCGGGGACCTTGACCCAGACCCAGAGAAGATTCGCCGTCAGGAGGATCGCGGTGACCAGGAACACCCATCGCAGCCCCAGCGTGGCTGCGATGGCTCCACCCGAGAGCGGGCCCAGCGATTGGCCCAGGAACATGGCCGAGGCGGTGACGCCGTAAACCGTGCCCCGGTCCCCCGGCGGCGCCAGCCGTCCGACCAGCGCGTTGGCCGTGGGCAGGATGCCGCCCACGAACAGGCCGAGCGCGAACCGCGCCGCGACGAAGCTCCAGTAGTTCGGCACGAAGGCTTGCGGCGCGCTGGCCAGGGCGGCGCCCGCCAGCGCGATCAGCAGCACGCGGCGGTAGCCGAGCACGTCCGACCGCCGCCCCAGGAAGGGAGAGGCGATCAGGTCCGCGACGCCCGTCACTGAAAAGGCCAATCCGCCCAAAGTGGCCAATGCCGGCAACGGGCCGACCAACTGCTCCACATACAGCGTCACCACCGGCTGCACCGCCTGCACCCCGAATTGTGCGAGCAGCAGCACGACGAACAACGGCAGCAGCCCCGGCGAGCGCGAGAGGGTTGCAAAGCTCTGGAACAACGTCGTCTTGCTGGCCCCCACCTTGGGCGGGCTGAACCGCTCCTGCACCAGCACCAGCGCCAGCACGCCGCACAACGCGCACACCCCGGAGGTGAACACGAACGGCGCCCGGTAGGAGCCGGTGATGTCCGCGATGGAGCCGCCCAGGAGCGGCCCAATCAGCGCGCCCACCAGTTGCCCGGTGCTCAGCCAGCCGAGCGAGTAGCCGAGGCGCTGCGGCGGCACCTGGCTGGCCACCAGCGAGATCGTTGCCGCGTTGAACCCGGCGAACACCCCCATCAACGCCCGCAGCCCCAGGAACTGCCACACGTTGCCCACCAGGCTCATCAGCCCGATGAACCCGGCAATGGCGAAGCAGGACCGCAGCACCATCAGCTTGCGCCCCCTCCGGTCCGCCACCCGGCCCCAAAGCGGCGAGGCAAAGGCAGCCACCAGCGGCGTCACGGCCGACAGCACGCCGGCCCAGATGTCTATCTGCGCGGGGTCGTGCACGCCCAACTCCGGCAGGAACAGCGGCATCACCGGGCTGAGCACGGTGAATCCCATGTTCATGCCGAGCTGGATGCCCATCATCAGGAACAGGGTGCGCTGCCAGTTGGGCGCGGCGCTGACTTCGGTGACGCCAGAATCCGGCTCGGGGGTCGGCGAGGCATCTGCCCCGTTGGGATCAGCATTCATCATCCTGCATTCCGCCCAGGTCGGCCGAAAGTAAAGGTGCCGCATGCCGGAATAGGGCAGATTGCCGCCGGACCCGGGCAGGGAGCAGCCGGACCCAAAAGCCGCCACTGCTCGTCCGCGGGGATGGAGGGGCGTAAACTTGCTGCGCCGTTGAACGTCGGCATCACTGGTTTCCGCCACCAGCAATCAGCCCGTCGCTGCCGTATCCCGCTTTTCCTTTTCCCGGACAACGGCCTCGCATTCAAACCCGGCAGCGCATGGCATCATTCTTGGCTGGCGCCCTCTCGATCGGCTGCGCTACGCTGCGAGCGGGACAGCACCCACAGCCGGAGCCATGCCCCGGCTCCGCGAGACATCCTCGACCACCCCGGCCAATTGAACGTTCAGGCGGCGCGCAGCGAAAACGACCTGAGCGATCCACCTGCAAAACAAGCTGCGTAAGCAGCAATTCGATAACGCAAACGGACTGAATAACGCTTCTTCATGGCCACTGGGCCAACAAAGAATGAGGGTTCCCATGGACGTCGCCAGCAATCAGACCGAGACCGGTGCCTCGCCTGTGCAAGACAAGCAGAACTGGCTCAATTCCCATGAGGAAGGCTACGAGAAAAGCCTGAAACCCCGGCAGATCCAGATGATCGCCATCGGCGGCGCCATCGGCACCGGCCTGTTCCTCGGTGCAGGCGCCCGTCTGCAGTTGGCCGGCCCGGCCCTAGCCATCGTCTACCTGGCCTGCGGCGTATTCTCCTTCCTGATCCTGCGGGCACTGGGCGAGCTGGTGATGTATCGCCCGACCTCCGGCAGCTTCGTATCCTATGCGCGCGAGTTCCTCGGCGAACGTGGCTCGTTCGTTGCAGGGTGGATGTACTACCTGAACTGGGCCATGACCGGCATCGTGGATATCACCGCCGTAGCGCTTTACATGCGTTACTGGGGCACCTTCGCCGACGTGCCGCAATGGATCTTTGCCCTGGGCGCCCTGGCCTTTGTCGGCGCCATGAACATGGTCGCGGTCAAATGGTTCGGCGAGATGGAGTTCTGGTTCTCCCTCGTCAAGGTCGGCGCCCTGGTGCTGTTTCTCCTGGTCGGCCTGGCCCTCCTGGTCACCGGCCACGGGGTATTCGGGCAGACGCCGGGTATGCACCTCATCTCCGAGAACGGCGGCATCTTCCCGCATGGCCTGCTGCCGGCGGTGATCATCATCCAAGGCGTCGTCTTCGCCTATGCGGGCATCGAGCTGATCGGAACCGCCGCCGGGGAGGCGGAGGACGCCCACAAGGTGCTGCCCCGCGCCATCAACAGCGTGATGTGGCGCATCGCGCTGTTCTACGTCGGCTCCGTGCTCCTTCTGGTCCTGCTGCTGCCCTGGACGGCATACAAGGCCGGGGTCAGCCCGTTCGTCACCTTCTTCGGCGCCTTGGGCGTCCCCGGGATCGGCACTGCGATGAACGTCGTCGTGCTCACCGCCGCGCTGTCCAGCCTCAATTCCGGGCTTTACTCCACCGGGCGCGTGCTACGTTCGCTGGCGATGGGCGGGTCGGCACCCCCATTCGTCGCCAAGATGAACGCGCACAAGGTGCCCTATGGCGGCATCCTCGTCACCTTGGTCGTCTATCTCCTGGGCGTCGTGCTCAACTACCTGCTGCCGTCGCAGGTGTTCGAGATCGTGCTGAACGTCGCCTCGCTCGGCATCGTGAGCACCTGGGGCTTCATCGTGGTTTGCCAGATGATGCTGCGCCGTTCCATCAACCGTGGCGAGACCGCGCCAGTCGCCTTCCGCCTGCCGTTCGCGCCGTTCACCTCCTGGCTGACGCTTGCCTTCCTGCTTGGCGTCCTGGTGCTCATGGCCTTCGACTATCCCGACGGCACCTACACGATCGCGGCGATCCCCTTTGTGGCGGTCCTCCTCTGGGTTGGCTGGCTGGTCATGAAGGGCAGCAGCCCATTCAGCCCCACCATCCCGTCCTATCAACTCACCCACATCGTCGAGACGGACACGCACAACGACCCGCGATGACGGGGAGGTTCTCCCGGGACAGGTCCTGACTGGCCTGTCCCAGTGCCCCAACGCCTCGTCCGCGGCATTGGGGCAGGGATATGCGAAACAGTTGGAGGTTCTGCTCCACCCTGAGACCCAGCCGCCTAAATCAGGCTGACTGCGCCCAGTGCGACAATAAAGGCGCGCGGATCATCTCGATCGTGATGCCGCTGGCCAGCGGCACCGCGGACTGGCTGCTAGTCATCAGCCTGCCGGAGGCGGAGTTCAGCGGCTTCGTCGGGGCCAACTTGCGCCGGGCTGCTGTCCCTCGTGATCGTGGCGCTGGGATTGGCGGTGCTGCTGGTTCCGCACATTGCCCCGTGCCAACCCGGACCTGCCCCTGATGAGTTCCGGGCGCGCATCAACCCACGCCGCTTGAAGCTTGCCGGGCGCACCAGGCTCGGCCTCGACTGATCCGGAGTGGCGGCCGGCGTCATGACTGCTAAGTCAGGACCGTGTCACAGGAATGCGAGCAGCGTGCGGTTTGCCCGGGGGCTGCGTAGATTCGACCGGTCGCTTCCGGCGACGTCGCCCAGCTTCTCTGATACAGGGCGAACAACAACAGCAGCGGCAACGTGCGCGTAATCTGGCGCATCGCCCGGTTGGCGGCGATGCGGCCGTGATTCGATGCGACCGGAGTGACGATGAACGAGCAGCTCGAGGTGCCCGCGCCGCCGCGGACCGACCCGAAGATGACGCCCATCAAGCAGCGGCGGCGCTGGCTGCCTTGGGTGATCAGCCTGGTGGTGATCGCAACTGTGGGGTTCATCGGCTGGCGGTTGTTCGGGCAGCCTCGGCCCCAGCCCGCGGGCCGGGCCGGCGCCGGAGCGCCGCAATCGGTTGGCGTTGCAACGATCGGCGTCGGCGACGTCAATGTGATGCTGACCGGGCTGGGCGCGGTCACGCCGCTCGCGACCGTGACCGTCAAGACCCAGATCAACGGGCAACTGCAGCAGGTCGCCTTCACCGAGGGCCAGGTGGTCCATAAGGGCGACTTCCTGGCGCAGATTGACCCCCGCCCTTATCAGGTCGCGCTGGAACAGGCGCAAGGCACGTTTGCGCGCGACTCCGCCCTGCTGGCCCAGTCCAAGGCAGACAATGCCCGCTACCAGACCCTCAGCCGGCAGGACAGCATCTCCCGGCAGCAGGTCGAGGACCAGGTCTACCTCATCAAGCAGTACGAGGGTGCGGTCATCACCGACCAGGCGGCCATAGACAGCGCCAAGCTGAACCTGACCTACTGCCATATCGTCTCGCCGGTTGATGGCCGGGTCGGTCTCAGGCTGGTTGATCCCGGCAACTACGTGCAGACCAGCGACGCGACCGGGCTGTTCGTGCTCACCCAGCTTCAGCCGATGTCCGTGGTGTTCACCCTGCCGGAGGACGACATCGCGCAGGTCCAGTCGCATGCCCGGCAGGGTCAGCTCGCCGTGCAGGCCTACGACCGGACCAACACCGCGCTGATCGCGACCGGCGCCCTGGCGACAACGGACAACCAGATTGATAGCACGACCGGGACGGTCAAGCTGCGCGCCATCTTCCCCAACGGTGACGACGCGCTGTTTCCGCAGCAGTTCGTCAATGCCCGGCTGCTGGTGCAAACCTTGAAGGGCGTCGTGGTGGTGCCGCAGGCGGCGGTGCAGACGGGTTCCCCGGGGCAGTTCGTCTATGTGGTCAAGCCCGACAACACCGTCGCGGTCCATGTCATCAAGACCGGAGTGGCGGACGGCGCCATGGAGCAGGTGCTCGATGGCCTGAAGGCCGGGGACAGGGTGGTGACGGACGGGCTGGACCGCTTGCGCGACGGCGCCAAGGTCAACATCGCGACGCCGAACGGTGCAGGGAATGCGGGCGCGCCGGGCAACGAACGGCCAGACCGCGGCCGCAGGGGGGCACCCGAGGGCGCACCTGCAAGCCATTGAGTCCTGACCGGTGAGTCCGTCGCGCCTATTCATCCTGCGTCCCGTCGGCACGACGCTGCTAATGGCGGCGATCCTGCTCGTGGGGATCATCGCCTACCGCTTCCTGCCGGTGTCGGCGCTGCCGGAGGTGGATTACCCCACCATCCAGGTGCAGACCTTCTACCCCGGCGCCAGCCCGGAGGTGATGACCACAGCGGTCACCGCGCCGCTTGAACGCCAGTTCGGGCAGATGCCGGGGCTTGGGCAGATGTCGTCGGTGTCCTCGGGCGGCGCCTCGGTCATCACCTTGCAGTTCGTCCTCAGCCTGAGCCTCGACGTGGCGGAACAGGAGGTCCAGGCAGCGATCAACGCAGCAACCAACCTGCTGCCATCCGACCTGCCGGCGGCGCCGATCTACAACAAGGTCAACCCGGCCGATACGCCGGTGCTGACCCTGGCCTTGACCAGCAAGACGATCCCGCTCACCGAGGTGGAGGACATTGCCGACATACGCCTGGCGCAAAAAATCAGCCAGCAGCCCGGCGTCGGGCTGGTGACGATCAGCGGCGGCAACCGTCCGGCGGTCCGCGTCGTCGTCAACCCGCGCGCCTTGTCCGCCTATGGCCTGGCGATCGACGACGTCCGCACCATCATCGCCAACCAGAACACCGACACGCCGAAGGGCAGCTTCGACGGCCCGGCGCAAAGCTCCACCATCAACAACAACGACCAGCTCACCAGCGCCGACCAGTATCGCGACCTGATCATCGCCTACAAGAGCGGCCATGCGGTGCACCTGCGCGATGTCGCGACGGTGGTGAACGGCGCGGAAAACAACCAATTGGCCGCCTGGGCCAACCGCACGCCGGCGGTGATCCTGAACATCCAGCGGCAGCCCGGCTCGAACGTGATCGCGGTCGTCGCCGGCATCAAGGCGCTGCTGCCCAAGCTGCAGGCGGCCATGCCGGCGGCGCTCGACGTCGCGGTGCTCAGCGACCGCACCACCACGATCCAGGCCTCCGTCAACGACGTGGAGTTCGAGTTGGGTCTGGCAGTGGCCCTCGTCGTGCTGGTGATTTTCCTGTTCCTGCGCAACCTGCCGGCTACCTTGATCCCGTCGCTGTCGGTGCCTTTGTCGCTCGTCGGCACCTTGGCGGCGATGTATCTGCTGGGCTTCAGCCTCGACAACCTGTCCCTGATGGCGCTGACCATCTCCACCGGGTTCGTGGTGGACGACGCCATCGTCATGATCGAGAACATTGCCCGTCACGTCGAGGACGGCGACAGCCCGCTGGAGGCGGCGCTGCGCGGGTCGGACGAGATCGGCTTCACCATCATCTCGCTGACCGTGTCGCTGATCGCCGTGCTGATCCCGCTGCTGTTCATGGGCGATGTGGTCGGGCGGCTGTTCCGCGAGTTCGCCATCACGCTCGCCGTCACGATCGTGCTGTCGGCCGTGGTTTCCTTGACGCTGGTGCCGATGCTGTGCGCCTTGCTGGTCAAGCATCGCCCGGCCGACCAGCGCAGCCGGTGGGACCTGGCAGCCGAACGCGGCTTCGACCGGCTGGTGGCGGGCTATGGGCGCTGGCTGGGCTGGGTGCTGGACCACCAGGTCCTGACGCTGGCGGTGGCGCTGGTGACGTTCGGCCTTACCGCCGCGATGTATGTGGTGATCCCCAAAGGCTTCTTCCCGGTGCAGGACACCGGCACCATCCAGGGCATCTCCGAAGCCGCGCAGGACACCTCGTTCGTCGCCATGGCGGCGCACCAGCAGCAGCTCGCCGATGCCGTCCTGAAAGACGACGCGGTGGACAGCGTGACGTCGTTCATCGGCGTGGACGGCACCAACACCACGCTCAACGCCGGGCGCCTGCAGATCAGCCTCAAGCCGGCGGACGACCGCCGGCTGGACGTGACCGGCGTGATCGCGCGCCTGCGTGACGAGATCAACGTGCCCGGCATCACCCTGTCCATGCAGCCAGTGCAGGACCTGACGATCGACTCCACCGTCAGCCGCGCCCAGTATCACTTCTTCCTTGAAAACCCCGACAGCAAGCAATTTGCCACTTGGGTTCCCAAGCTGGTCCAGCAGCTACAGGACGACCCGGCGTTCGCCGAGGTCACCAACGACATGAACACCGACGGGCGTGCGCTCGACATGGTGGTGGACCGCCCCACGGCGTCGCGCTTCGGCATCACCCCGGCGACGATTGACAACGCGCTGTATGACGCCTTCGGCCAGCGGATCGTCTCGACGCTCTATACCCAGTCCAACCAGTACCGGGTGATCCTGCAGGCGGACGTCACCGACCAGGCCAGCCTGCAGCAGGCATTGGGCGCGATCTACCTGCCCTCGGCCACCTCCACCACCGGGCAGGTGCCGCTGGCCGCGATGGTGCGGGTGTCAACGCGGTCGGGTCCGCTGCAGATCGAGCACCTGGGCCAGTTCCCCGCGGTTTCGATCTCGTTCAACCTCACCGCCGGCACGTCGCTGGACAAGGCGCTCGCGGCGATCAGCCAGGCACAGAGCGAGATCGGCCTGCCGGACACCTTCACCCTGTCCTACCAGGGCGCGCTGTCGGCGTTCCAGGCGTCGCTCTCGAACGAGCTGCTGCTCATCCTGGCGGCGCTGGTCGCGGTCTATGTCGTGCTGGGCGTGCTGTATGAGAGCTTCATCCATCCGCTGACCATCCTGTCCACGCTGCCCTCGGCTGGCCTGGGGGCGCTGATCGCCCTCGATATCAGCGGACATGACCTCGACATCATCGGCATCATCGGCCTGGTCCTGCTGATCGGCATCGTGAAGAAGAACGCGATCATGATGATCGACTTCGCCCTCGCCGCCGAGCGGCAGGAGGGCAAGCCGCCACGGGAGGCGATCTTCCAGGCCTGCATGCTGCGGTTCCGTCCCATCCTGATGACGACCATGGCGGCGCTGCTCGGTGCGGTGCCGTTGATGGTCGGCTCCGGTTCCGGCTCCGAACTGCGCCATCCCTTGGGCATCGCCATCGTCGGCGGGCTGCTGGTGAGCCAGGTGCTGACCTTGTTCACGACGCCGGTGATCTACCTGATGTTCGATGCGCTGGCGGTGCGCCTGACGGGGAGCCGGCCCAACCTCAACACCGGCGACGCCGGGGCGCCCGCCGAATGAACATCTCCGCTCCGTTCATCACCCGGCCCATCGCCACCACCCTGCTCACGCTGGCGATCCTGATGGCCGGCGCGCTCGCGTTCTTCAAGCTGCCGGTCGCCTCGCTGCCGGAGGTGGATTTCCCGACCATCTCCGTCCAGGCGCAACTGCCGGGTTCCGACCCCGAGACGGTCGCCACGAGCCTCGCAAGCCCACTCGAGCGCCATCTGGGCCAGATCGCCGACGTGACGGAGATGACGTCGCAGAGCCAGGTGGGGCAGGCGCGCATCAACCTGCAATTCGGCCTGGACCGCGACATCAACGGCGCGGCGCGGGACGTGCAGGCGGCTATCAACGCCGCCCGAGCGGACCTACCGACCAACCTGTTGTCCAACCCGATCTACCGCAAGGTCAACCCGGCCGACGCGCCGATCCTGATCGTCACCCTGACCTCGCCCACCCTGACCCGCGGGCAGATCTACGACGCGGCCAGCACGGTGCTGTCGCAGCAACTCTCGCAGCTATCCGGGGTCGGGCAGGTGATCATCAGCGGCTCCGCCCTGCCGGCGGTGCGGATCGAGCTGCAGCCGCAAGCGCTGTTCAAGTACGGGATCGGCCTGGAGGACGTGCGCGCCGCCATCGCCTCCGCCAACGCGAACGCGCCCAAGGGGATCGCCGAGATCGGCGACCGGCGGCTGCAGATCTACACCAACGACCAGGCGAGCCACGCGGCCGACTACCGGCCACTGGTGATCGCCTACCGCAACGGCGCCGCCGTGCACCTGACCGATGTCGCGAGCGTGGAGGACGGGGTGCAGGACCTGCGCAACCTCGGCCTCGCCAACGGTGAGCCGGCGGTCTTGGTGATCGTGTTCAAGCAGCCCGGCGCCAACATCATCAGCACCGTGGACGAGATCAAGGCGGTGGTCCCGAAGCTGAAGGCTGCGCTGCCCAGCAGCATCGACATCACCTTCGCCTCCGACAGCACGATCAGCATCCGCGCCTCGCTCGCCGACACCGAGTTCACCCTCGGGCTGTCAGTGCTGCTTGTGACGGTGGTCGTCTATGTGTTCCTGCGCAACGTGCGCGCCACCTTGATCCCGATGGTGGCGGTGCCGGTGTCGGTGATCGGCACCTTTGCGGCGATGTATCTGCTGGGCTACAGCCTGGACAACCTTTCCCTGATGGCGCTGACCATCTCGACCGGCTTCGTGGTTGATGACGCCATCGTGGTCCTGGAGAACATCTCCCGCCACATGGAAGACGGCATGCCCCGGCGCGAGGCGGCGCTGAAGGGCGCAAGCGAGGTCGGGTTCACCATCGTCTCCATCACGCTGTCGCTGATCGCGGTGTTCCTGCCGATCCTGCTGATGGGCGGGCTGGTGGGCCGGCTGTTCCGCGAGTTCGCCGTCACCCTGTCGATCGCGATCCTGGTATCAATGGTGATCTCGCTGACCACGACGCCGATGCTGTGCGCGCTGTTCCTGCGGCCGACCCCCGCCAGCCTGCCCCGGCCCGGCGCCCGCAAGACCTTGGGCGCACGCATCCTGGCCTTCTATGGCCGCACCCTGTCCTGGACGCTGAACCACAACGGGCTCGTGCTGCTGGTGCTCGGCGCGACGGTCGTGCTGAACGTCATGCTGCTGATCGTGATCCCGAAGGGCCTGTTCCCGATCCAGGACACCGGGCGCCTGATCGGCAGCCTGCAAGCCGACCAGGCCATCTCGTTCCAGGCGATGAGCCAGAAGCTCACGGAGATGATGGGCATCGTCCAGCGCGATCCGGCGGTGCAGAACGTGGTCGGTTCAACCGGCGTGGGCGGTGGCGGCGGGTCGTCGCAGACCAACACCGGCAACATCTACGTGCTGCTGAAGGACAAGAGCCAGCGCGACAACCTCGATACCATCCTGGGCCGGCTGCGGCGCGAGCTGTCGCGGGTGCCGGGCGGGCGGCTGTTCCTGGTGCCGGCGCAGGACATCCGGGTGGGCGGCCGCCAATCCAACGCCGCCTACCAATACACGCTGCAGGCCGACAACACCGCCGCGGTCTATGAGTGGGCGCCCAAGCTGCTGGCCGCGCTGCAGCGCAATCCCATATTGACGGATGTGAACTCCGACCAGCAGGAGGGCGGGCTTCAGAGCTTTGTGACGGTGGACCGGTCAACCGCGTCGCGCCTTGGCCTGACGATGAGCCAGATTGACAACACGCTGTATGATGCCTTTGGACAGCGCGCGGTTTCGACGATCTACAACCCGCTGAACCAGTACCACGTCGTGATGGAGGTCGCGCCTGAATACCTGCACGACCTGGCCATCCTGAACCAGATCTGGATCAGCACCTCGGGTGGTGCGCCCAGCGGCACCGCCTCATCCAATGCGCCGTCCGGCACCGTCACCGCGACGACCGGCGCCGCCGCCACGGCAACCGCGAATGGGATCAACAACTCCCAGCGCAATGCATCGCAGAACGCGCTGGCGGCCAGCGGCAACAGCAGCGCATCGGCCGGGGCGGCGGTCAGCACCGGGCAGGAGACGATGATCCCGCTCTCGGCGGTGGCGCACTTCAGCAGCGCCAAGACGGCCTTGTCGGTCAACCATCAAAGCCAGTACGTGTCGGCCACGATCTCGTTCAACCTGGCGCCGGGCCGGTCGCTGTCGGATGCGTCGGCGGCAATAGACCAGGCGGTCGCCGCGCTGCACATGCCGTCCGACATCACCGGCGGGTTCGCCGGCACGGCGCAGGTGTTCCAGGACTCGCTGAACAGCGAGAAGGTCCTGATCGCCGCCGCCCTCCTGGCAGTCTACATCGTCCTTGGCGTGCTGTATGAGAGTTTCGTCCATCCCATCACCATCCTGTCCACGCTGCCCTCGGCCGGGATTGGGGCGGTGCTGGCGCTGATGCTGTTCGGCACCGAGTTCTCGCTGATCGCCGTGGTCGGCGTGATCCTGCTGATCGGCATCGTGAAGAAGAATGCCATTCTGATGATTGATTTCGCGCTGAGCGCCGAGCGCAACGACGGCGCGTCCAGCTACGAGGCCATCTTCCAGGCGTGCCTGATGCGGTTCCGGCCGATCATGATGACCACGGCCGCCGCGTTGCTGGGCGCCCTGCCGCTCGCGCTCGCCTATGGCAACGGGGCGGAGCTGCGGCGCCCGCTGGGCATCTCAATCGTCGGCGGTTTGATCGTGAGCCAGGTGCTGACGCTCTACACCACCCCCGCCGTTTATCTCCTGCTGGACCGCTGGCGTTTGCGCCGGACCGGCGTCGCGCCGGCCGCCGCGGAATGAGGCGCGCGCTGCTGCTCGTTTTGGCGCTGACCGGGTGCATGGTGGGGCCGGACTATCATCGTCCCGAGGCCGTGGGCGTGACGTCCGGCTTCAAGGAGGCGCCACCCGGCTGGACCGTCGCCCAGCCGCAGGATGCAACGGAGAAGGGCGCGTGGTGGGCGATCTACCACGACCCGTTGCTGGACCAACTGGAACGCCAGGTGGCCGTCTCGAACCAGAACGTGCGGGCGTTCGAGGCGAACTACCGCCAAGCCAAGGCCACGGTGGACATCGCCCGATCCGCCCTGTTCCCGACAGTGAGCGCGAGCGCCAACGACACGCGGTCTGCCCGCGGTTTCAGTTCCGGGGGCACGACGAGCCTAGGCGCCACCGGCGTTGGCACCGGGACGACGACGGGCACCACCAGCGGCAGCCGGGCGATCACCACCTACTCGCTGGAGGGCACAGCCAACTGGGACCTCGATGTGTGGGGCCGTATCCGGCGGCAGGTCGAGAGCGACGTGGCGGCGGCGCAGGTGAGCGCCGCGGACCTGGCCAACGCCACCCTTTCCGCGCAGGCGCTGCTGGCCACCGACTACTTCGAGCTGCGCACCCAGGATGCCCTGGGCCAACTGCTCACCGATACGGTGAAGGCCTACGCCGACACGCTGCGGATCACCCAGAACCAATATAACGCCGGGGTCGCCAACCCGTCCGATGTCGCGTCGGCGCAGACGCAGCTCGACACCGCGCGAGCCACCCTGGTGTCGGTCGGCGTGCTGCGCGCCCAGTACGAGCATGCGATCGCCGTGCTGGCGGGTGCTGCACCGGCAGACCTCACGGTCGCCTCGGACCGGCTCGCCGTTGACGTGCCGGTGGCGCCCGGGGTGGTGCCGTCGGTGCTGCTGCAACGGCGGCCGGACATCTCCGCGGCGGAACGGGTGATGCAGCAGCAGAACGCGCTGATCGGCGTGCAAGTCGCGGCCTATTACCCGGATATCAGCCTATCGGCGCTTTATGGCTACTCCGGCAACCCGATCGGCTCGTTGATCCAGGCTGCGAACCGGGTTTGGTCGCTCGGCGCCAACGCCACGGAAATCCTGTTCGAGGGCGGCCTACGCAGTGCCGAGGTGCGTGCGGCCCGGGCCGCCTACGACTCAAGCGTGGCCACCTATCGCCAGACGGTGCTGACCGCCTTCCAACAGGTCGAGGACAACCTGTCAGGGTTGCGTATCCTGGAGCAGCAGGCCGGCGCCACGGCAAACGCGGTGCGATCCGCCCAGCGGTCGGTGCAGATCGCGCTCAACACCTACCGTGCCGGCACCGCTCCCTATACCGCGGTGGTCACGCAGCAGACGGCGCTGCTCGGCAACCAGGAAACGGCGCTGTCAGTACAGGAGGCGCGGCTGGTGGCTAGCGTCGCCCTGGTCCAAGCCCTGGGTGGCGGGTTCCAGCAAGCCGATCTGCCATCGCGCGACAAGCTGGAGGAAGGCCTGCCGTTCCTGCGATAGGCTCCCGCCGGGCTGGATGTGCACAGCCGCGGTGGCGGATGCAATTGATGCACTCGGTTGGGATGACGCTGCCGGCGGCGTGCCAAGGCGCTTCGGCCGGGTGCTCGGCCATCTACCGCGGGCAGAAGCGGGTCCGCTCCCCCTTGCCGTAACCGGCTTGCCGGTCCTCGAAGCACGGCTGCGTCCCATGCGGCGGCGCGGGCGCGGGCGCGGCCTGCGTCACCGTGGCTGCCAGGACCCAGCCGACCACCCCCTCGAACCGGACCTCGCACCAGGCGTCGGCGCACTTCAGCACGTCCAGGGCGGCCTGCCGGTCCACCTCGTCCGTCACCGAATACTCCAGCCCCGGCCCGGCACGAAGAAAGGTCGCGCGGGTCGCATGGCCAGTCCAGGCGTGGGCTGGCGCGGCGATGGCCAGGACGGCTGCGGCCGCCGCGATCACGGACCGAAGAGGGTTCATAAACCGCATCCCCTGTTGTGTAACCTTAGGTTGACACATAGTCTGTCAGATTTTATTGACAGATACAAGGGGTTTCCCGGAGAGTGCAATGGCCCTTCTGTCCTTCGAGGCGAAGTATCGTGTCCGCGGCGGCACCTTGGTCGGCGGCGACCTGTTCGACTTCTGGGTCGGACCGTTTTACGTCGGATTTTTTGGCATAACCGCCGCTGCTTCCGCGCTGCTTGGTACGCTTTTGATTTTTTACGGTGCCGCAACGGGTCCGACCTGGGCTCCGTTCGCCATCACCATCAACCCGCCGCCCCTCAGCCGCGGCCTTGCCCTCGCCCCCTTGCGGGACGGCGGGCTTTGGCAATGGATCACCTTCTTCGCCGTCATCGCCTTCGTGAGCTGGGCGTTGCGCCAGGTGGAGATCGCCCGCAAGCTGGGCATGGGCCTGCATGTGCCCATCGGCTTCTCCGCCGCCGTCTTCGCTTATGTCAGCCTGGTCGTGATCCGGCCGGTCCTGATGGGCGCTTGGGGCTACGGTTTCCCATATGGGATCATGAGCCACCTCGATTGGGTCAGCAACACCGGCTACCAATATTTGCATTTCCATTACAACCCGGCGCACATGCTGGCGGTAACGTTCTTTTTCACCACGACTTTCGCGCTGGCGCTGCACAGCGCCGAGATACTTTCGTCGGCGCATCCACCGCCGGGCGGGCGCGTCAAATCCTCCGAGCATGAAAGCGTCTATTTCCGTGACACCATCGTTTATTCCATCGGTGAGCTGGGCATTCACCGGCTAGGCTTTTTCCTGGCGATCAACGCCGGGGTCTGGAGCGCCATCTGCATCCTGATTTCCGGCACGATCTGGACCCGCGGCTGGCCCTATTGGTGGGACTGGTATCTGCATATCCCGATCTGGAGCGCCACGGGTTTCAACTGACGCCGCTTGTCCAGGAGGAGCCGCCATGGCCCGCTACCACACCCTCTTCACGTCCTTCGAGCTGCAAGGCCCCGACGAGCTGGGCATCCCGCTGCCGCGCGGCAGCTCGCCCCGGCTGATACGTCCGTTCCGCTCCCGCTGGCTCGGCCGTATCGGCGAGAACCAGGTTGGGCCGGCCTACCTGGGCGGGTTGGGCCTGGCCTCGATCATCTGCGGCTTCATCGCCTTCGAGATCATCGGTCTCAACATGTGGGCGTCGGTGGACTGGAACGTCATCCGCTTCATCAAGATGCTGCCCTTCCTGGCGCTGGAGCCGCCGTCGGCCAAGCAGGGCCTGTCCATCTTCCCGCCGCTGGAGGATGGCGGCTGGTGGCTGATGGCTGGGTTCTTCCTGACGGCGAGCATCCTGCTGTGGTGGCTGCGCATGTATCGCCGGGCCAAGGCGCTGCAGATGGGAACCCACGTGTGCTGGGCCTTCGCCTCGGCCATCTGGCTGTATCTCGTGCTGGGTTTCATCCGCCCGATCCTGATGGGGTCGTGGTCGGAGGCGGTGCCGTTCGGGATCATCGAGCACCTGAACTGGACGGCGACGTTCTCGGTCCGTTACGGCAACATCTTCTACAACCCGTTCCACATGCTCAGCATCGTGTTCCTGTATGGCTCGACGATGCTGTTCGCCATGCACGGCGGCACCATCCTGGCGCTCACCAAGTTCGGCGGCGAGCGCGAAACGCATGAGATCACCGACCCTGGCACGGCCATGGAGCGCGGCTCCCTGTTCTGGCGCTGGACGATGGGGTTCAACGCCAACTTCGATTCCGTGCACCGCTGGCTTTTCGTCTTTTCGACGCTTACGACGCTGACCGGCGGCATTGGCATCCTGATGACCGGCACCGTGGTGGACAACTGGTATCTGTGGGGCGTGAAGCACGGCATCGCGCCGCAGTATGCCCGGCTGCAGCCGATCCCGGACAGCCTGCCCGCGGGGATCATGCCGCGCCTGCCGCAGCTTGAGGTGCGCCAGCCGGAGGCGCCGCAATGAAGTCCCTCACCCTCGCCGGGGGCGCGGCTCTGCTGGCCGGCGCCGCCTTCATCCTGTTCGTGCCGACCTGGGAGCATGTGCCCAAGGGCACCGAGATGAGCTTCCCCCAGGGCATCCAGTTCGAGCCGGTGAAGACCTGGCTGGCCTCCAACAAGGCGCCGGCCCCGCTGCCGGCTGCCGAAGCCGGCGGACCCATGGCGACGGCGGTCTATAAGAACGTCCAGGTCCTGACCGACGTGAGCGCCGCCGAGTTCATGCGGACGCAGTATGCCATCACCCAGTGGGTGTCCCCGCGGGAGGGCTGCGGCTTCTGCCACGCCGGGGACGACTGGGCGTCCGATGCCAAGCCCGCCAAGGCCGCCGCACGCATCATGATGAAGATGACCCGCCACCTGAACGCCGATTGGCAGGAGCACGTCCAGCCCAGCGGCGTCACCTGCTACTCCTGTCACCGTGGGCAGCCCGTGCCGGCCGAGACCTGGTTCCCGCAGGCGCCGATGCCGCATCGCCGCTACGTCGCCAAGCGGGACAACTGGCAGGAATCCGCCGACACGGTGCGCAAGTTCTTCCCGGACGCCGGCTGGGACGAGTGGTATGTGGGCGACGAGCCGATCTGGGTGCAGTCCGACGTGGCGCTGCCGAGCAACCGCGTCTCGGACCAGGTGGTCGCCAAGCGCGTCTATGAGATGATGATGCAGTACTCCGATGGCATCGGCGTCAACTGCGGCTACTGCCACAACTCGCGCGCCTTCTGGGATTGGAACGAGAGCACGCCGCAGCGCTGGACCGGCTACAACGCCCTGCGCCTGGTGCGCGACCTGAACAATAACTTCCTGCTGCAAGTCGCCGCCGCCATCCCGGAAACCCGGCAGCTCGTGCGGGAGAACAACCTGCCCGTGATCCCGGCGCAGCAGCGCGGGGTGCAGCAGGGCAACGGGCTGGTGGTCTGCGCAACCTGCCACCAGGGCGTCCCGCAGCCGCTGAACGGCGCCAACATGGTGCGTGACTACCCCGCCCTCGGGCCCACCAGCACCAACACGGCCGCACGCTGAGGAGGATGCCCATGCGACAAGCAGGCGCGATCACCGACTACATAGACGTGGCACAGGCCGCGTGGTGGCTGTTCTTCCTGGCGTTCGTCGGCATCGTGCTGCTGCTGCTGCGCGAGGACCGGCGGGAAGGCTACCCGAAGGACAGCCTGGGCCTGGAGCCGCTGGCGGGGCCGCAACTGCTGCCGCCATCCCGCCCGATGCTGCGCCTGGACGGCACCGCGACGGCCCAGCCGCACCATGACCCGGCGCCGCCGGTGCGCGCCCATCCGCTGTTCCGCTTCGCCGGCGCCCCGCTGGTGCCGGACGGCAACCCGCTGACATCGGCGGTAGGGCCGGGCACCTACACCATGCGCCGGGACGAGCCATTCCTGATGGTGGACGGCACCCACCAGGTGCAGCCGCTGCGCGTCGCCACCGGCTGGGAGGTGATGCCCGGCGAGACCGACCTGCGCGGGATGCGGGTGCTGGACATACGCTTCCTGCCGGTCGGTCGGGTCGAGGAGCTGTGGGTGGACCGCGGCGTGAAGATCCTGCGGTACCTGGAGATCAGCCTGGACGAGGGCCAGGGCGCCGGCCCGGTGCTGCTGCCGATCCACCACTGCGACGTGGACGAGCGGGAGCGCGACATCCGCGTGACCGCCCTGCACCAAGGCCAATTCAACGACGTGCCGCGCCTGCAGGCGCCGGATATCATCACTGCACGGGAGGAAGACATGGTGAACTCCTACTATGCCGGCGGCCGGTTCCACTCGGACGGCATCGCGCTATGAGCGGCCTGCTCGGGCGTCCGGCGGCCCCGATCCTGCGGCCGGGCGAGACCCTGGTCTGGCAGGGGCAGCCGTGCTGGCGCGGGTTGGCGGTGGGTGCGTTCCACATCCGTGGGGTCGTGCTGTGGGTGTGTGCCCTGGTGTTCGTGAACGCCGTCGCGGCCCGGGCGGCGCACCTGCCGCCCTGGCAAGCGGTACATGACATCGCGCCGCTGCTGGTGATGGGCGGCCTGGTGCTGGCCGGCGTGGCGGCGTCCGCTTGGGCGACGGGGCGGACCACGCTCTACACCATCACCAGTCAGCGGGTGCTGATGCAGTACGGCGTCGCCCTGACCGCGACGCTGGCGCTGCCGGTGCGGGTGATCGGCGCGGTGGCGGTTTCCGAGGGGCGCCTGGGAAACGTGCCGATCCGACTGAAGCCCGGCCATCTCGTCGGGTTCGCCAAGCTGTGGCCGCACGCCCGCCCGTGGCGGCTGCGCCGGCCGGAGCCGATGCTGCGTGCCCTCGCCGATGCGGGCCGGGTCGCCGCCATGCTGTCCCGGACGGTTGCCGACGCCCAGGCAGCGGCCATGGCTGCGCCGGTGCAGGCCGCCGAGGCCCAGGCTACCGAGGTGCAGGCGCCGGGCTGGAAGGTGCTAGACCCCATCGCACCTTGACTGGCGTCCGCAACCCGAGGACCCGATCATCCGCCATCTCTTGACGCCGCCACAACCATCGGGCTGGTACCAACGGCCTTTCGCAATGACTTTCCCGCTGCCAAGCCGTCATTGCGAGCCGCTTGCGGCGCGGCAACTCAGGGCCGCCAGTCCCCGCAGGGGATTGCCGCGTCGCTGCGCTCCTCGCAATGACGGAGACGGTCAGGGCGGAGGTCGGTTGGCATGACGATGCCGGCCGTCACTCCGCCAGGTCGCGCATGACCCGGATCAGGTCCGCCTTGCCCTCGAAGCCGATGCCCGGCAGTTCCGGCATGGTGATCCGGCTTCCCTCC
>CAXTDP010000028.1:0-19454 GCA_964242295.1 uncultured Acetobacteraceae bacterium
TCCGCCCGCCTGCAGGCCAGGCAAATGTCGGACCATCAGGTCCGCAAGCCCAGGCGAGTTGGCGCGTGCGGCCTCGATCAACTGGCGCAGGGAGTCCATCGTGGGAGCATCGGACGGCACCGCGGCTTGGGCGGGCTGCGTAGACACCTTGCCTGCTACTGTCAGCAGGGCGCCCGTTGCGGACGCCGCGAGGATGCTCCGTCGCGAGGGGGCTTCCATTCCGTCTCCTCATCCCTTCTGGCAATGCCGGTCTTGGTGGCCGGATGTGCATAGGGTACTGCCGGAACTTGCGACAAGGCAAATGCCAACGGCTTCGAGGTCACCAGCACGCCAGCACAGAGCGCCGCCTGATCACCGAGTCATCCCGGTTTCAGCGTAGCACTGGCGGCACCGACCTGGACCTCATCCGTCTGCCAATCGTTCTTGTAGGGTCCAGTAAATTGCATTTGCTCTCGGGAAACCCGGTTCGGCCCTTTTACACTTCAACCGCGATTACCCGATTTCCACACACGCACCAGCACCTGTTACTCGGCCAAACTCCGCCGCACGTCAGTCCCAACCATCTGGGTCGGGAGCAGTCCGGTCCAAGCCAATCCTTGCCTCGTCACCGTTTCAGCCGGTAGCCGGTCTTGAAGATCCACCCTATGCCGAGCAGGCACGCCGCCATGAATACGAACGTCATGGCAAGGCTGATGCCCGGGCTGATGTCCGATACGCCGAAGAAGCTCCAGCGGAAGCCGCTGACCAGGTAAACCACCGGGTTGAACAGGGTGACGGTCTGCCAGAACGGCGGGAGCATGCCGACCGAGTAGAAGCTGCCGCCGAGGAAGGTCAGCGGCGTCACGATCAGCAGCGGGACCAGGTTCAGCTTCTCGAAGCTGTCGGCCCAGATGCCGATGATGAAGCCGAATAGGCTGAAGGTGACCGAGGTCAGCAGGAGGAACGCCAGCATCCAGACAGGGTGGATGATGCCGAACGGCACGAACAGCCGGGCCGTGACGAGGATGAGCAGGCCGAGGGCGACCGACTTGCTTGCTGCGGCACCGACATAGCCCAGCACGATCTCGAAGGCCGAGACCGGCGCTGACAGCAACTCATAGATCGTGCCCACGAACTTCGGGAAGTAGATGCCGAACGAAGCGTTGGAGATGCTCTGCGTCAGCAGGGACAGCATGACCAGGCCGGGCACGATGAACGCGCCGTAGCCGATGCCATCAACCTGCGCCATGCGCGATCCGATCGCGGCGCCGAACACGACGAAGTACAGCGACGTCGAGATCACCGGCGACACAACGCTTTGCAGCAGGGTGCGCCAGGTGCGGCTCATCTCGAACACGTAGATGGCCCGGACGGCGTGAAGGTTCATTGCTGCGCGTGCACCAGGTCCACGAAGATGTCCTCCAGCGAGCTTTGCCTGGTTTGCAAGGTCTTCACGTCCAGGCCCAACGTGTCGAGCTGCCGCAACAGGGCGGTGATCCCGCTGTTCTCGGCTTGGGCGTCATAGTTGTAGACCAGCTCGGTCCCAGCCTTCGCCAGGTCGAGTGCCCACGGCGCCAGGCCGTCAGGGATGGCGGCAAGCGGCTGATGCAACTGGAGCAGCAGCTGCGTCTTACCCAGCTTGCGCATCAGCGCAGCCTTGTCCTCGACCAGGATGAGGCGCCCGTTGCTGATCACACCCACCCGGTCGGCCATCTCCTCGGCCTCCTCGATGTAGTGCGTCGTCAGCACGATCGTCACGCCGCTGGCCCGTAGCCCGCGGACCATCCCCCACATCTCCCGCCGCAGTTCGACATCCACGCCGGCGCTCGGCTCGTCCAGGAACAGGATGCGCGGCTCATGGGCGAGCGCCTTGGCGATCATCACCCGGCGCTTCATCCCACCCGACAGCGTGATGATCTTGCTGTCCCGCTTGTCCCAAAGGGAAAGATCGCGGAGCACCTTCTCGATGTAGGCGCGGTTGGCTGGTTGGCCGAACAGCCCACGGCTGAAGCTGACGGTCGCAAACACGGTCTCGAACGCGTCCGTGCTCAGCTCCTGCGGCACGAGCCCAATGGCGCTGCGGGCGGCGCGGTAGCTGGTGACGTGGTCATGGCCATTGGCCAGCACGGTCCCGGCGGTCGCGTTCACGATTCCGCAGACGATGCTGATCAGGGTGGTCTTGCCGGCACCATTGGGACCCAGGAGCGCGAAGATCTCGCCCGCGTGTATGTCGAGGTCAATGCCGGCAAGCGCTTGGAAGCCGGAGGCGTACGTCTTCGTCAGGCCCCTGATTGAGATTGCGGGCCGCTGTTGCCCAGCAACGTTGCGGCTGGACTGCAAAGGCACATCGGGTTGGTCCATGAAACTCGCATTGCACTGCCAGGGGAGGAGGTCGGGCCGCAAAGCCCGCAGCGCCCCGCCATCTGAGCCTAGCACATGCACGAGCTCGACACAGCGTGACTGGTCACAGAGTGGCGCTGCTGGGGTGTGGATGCCCCCCAACGGAATGTTAAGTGCCAAACTGGAGGTGTTGACCGACCAGGGGAGGAGGCGTCCGTGGGGCAAGCCGACACGATCGGCCTGGACATCGCGAAGCGGGTTTTCCAGGCACATGCGGCGGATGCGTCCGGCCATGTGGTAGTCCGCAAGCGGCTGGGCGGGCGAGGCTGCTTGCGTTCTTCGCCGCCCAGCGGTGGCGATGGGGGCCTGCCGCCAGGGTGCATCACCAGGCGCGTGGGCATGGCAAGCTGGGCCATGAAGTCAGCTTTGCTGACCATGCCACCGGCGGATCGCTCCGCGATGGTGCGGCCGATCCCGACCGGCCTAGGTCAAGCCGTTCGTAAAGCGGTGGAAGAACGGCACGGCCGATGCCGAGACGAGTTGCGAAACGGCGCTGTGACTGGTCATGCGCCCCATGCTGGTGAAAAGCGAGGCGCAGCAGGCAAGCGGGCTGGTGTTCCACGCCCGCGACCTTCTGGCGCGAAGCCGCACACAGTGCGCCAACGCCCTGCGCGGGCACTTGTCCGAGCATGGGCATGTGTTTCCGCAGGGCATCACGTGCGCCGGTGCCGTGATTGCCAGCATCGAAGACCCTACCCCCTGGTGCCGGAGAGTGCGGACGATCCTGGCGATGCTGCTCGGCACCTTCCAGGCGCTGGAAGCGTAGATCCAGATGCTTTATGCGTAGGTGCCGTCAGGGGGCATCCACCCCATTGATGCCATGTAGCCCTCAAGCCGGCGAACCGTCCACAAGCCGAGGCGATCCTAATCCCATTTCCGACGTGATGCTCATGAGGGGACGAGCGGGCAGCCTCCCTCCGCCATCGGACGGAATGCCTGTTCGGCGGGGATAGTGCTCAACAGGTTGTATAGGTCCCACTCCCCCTTGTTCTGGCCGGGCGCCTTGACCTCGAAAAGATAGGCGTTGTGGATCTTGCGCCCGTCTTCGCGGATGCGGCCAATACCCAGCCCGTCATCGTCGGTCGGCATGGCCTTCATCTGCGCGACCAGCGCCCGTCCGGAGGCGAGATGCTCCACCCCACCCATCGCCTGCACCGCCTTCAGGCAATGCAGGACGGCGGAGTAGGCGCCGGCGTGGTTGGTTGAGGGATAAAGCCCGTTCGGCATGTGCGGCAGCACCTTGGCCGTGAAACGCCGGGTGCGGTCGTTCAGGTCCCAGTAGAATGGTTCGGTCAGCAGCATGCCTTGCGCCGCTTCCAGCCCGGCACTGCGCACGTCGTTTAGCAGCGCCAGCAACCCCGCCAGCCGCGTGCCGCCGCCGGGCTGCGTCAGGCCGAACTCGTGCGCCTGCTTCACCGAGTTGGTGATGTCCGTCCCGGCGTTGGCCAACCCGACGACCTTGGCGCCGCTCGCCTGCGCCTGCACCAGGAAGGAGGAGAAGTCGGTGGTGGCCGGGAACGGATAGCTTACCGCGCCCAGCACGGTCCCACCCGCGCGCAGGACCGCGGCCGAGGTGTCGCGCTGCAGCGCCTGCCCAAACGTGTAATTGGGCGTGAGAAAGAACCAGCTTGTTCCGCCCGCCTTGACGCCCGCGGTGCCGGTGCCGTTCGCCAGCATCCAGGTATCGTATGTCCAGTGGATCATGTTGGCGTTGCAGCGCGGCCCGGTCAGGTCGGCGCTGGCTGGTCCGGTCGCCAGGAACACGCGATCGCTTTGCGCGGCAAGGGTTGCGACGCCCAGGGCTATGGCTGAGTTGTTGACCTCCAAGATGACGTCCGCCTCGCCGCCGTCGAACCATTGCCGGGCGATGGCGCTGCCCACGTCCGCCTTGTGCTGGTGGTCCGCCTGGATGACCGTTGTGGGCACGCTTCCCCCGGCAGCGGTGAAATCGGCGATGGCCTGGTTGACGCAGACCAGCGTCCCTGGTCCGGAGAGGTCCCGGTAGGGTCCGGACAGGTCACCGAGAATGCCGAAACGAAGCGGCCGGGGTGCCTGCGCCCTGGCCGTCACTGGCACGATGAAGGGCACAGCGAGCGCCGCAAGCGCTGGTCGGCGACCCAAGGACATGGACGTCTCCCACGCGCTGTTCATGCGCTGATCGCCAGCTTCCGTCTCCAGGTAGGACTACGTCAACGGGTCGCGCCATCTCGGAAGCGTCGTCAGGGCTTGTGCCAACGCCCCTGGTCGGGTGGGGTTGGTCCGAAGGTGCGCTGGATGCCGGTCTGCACCATGTGCATACCCTACCGCAACAGCGAGACCACCTCTGCCAAGTCAACCAGCGTCGGCGTTGTGCTCCCCATTGGCTTCTGGCCTCCACCAAGAACGAAGTGGCCGCCTTAACACAGATATTACAACATTCGGCCGATCGCTGCCGCACCGCACGTCACGCCGGCACGGCGCCGGCCTTCCCATTCTCGACCACCCAACTGCGAAGGGTGGACAGCGTGGGATGCGGGTCGCGGCGGTCTGAGATGGCCTGCATCCGCACAGCCATGCGCGCCGGCGTCAGGTCTACAGACAAGTAGCCGCGCTGGCGGCTGTCGAAAAAGCGAATGTGCGGGTTCTCCGGCAGCGCCTTCGCAAATACCTCGTAGCGAGGCCCGTTGGACGTGATGGAGGTGCCGACGAACTCAGTGGCGATTGTGGCGGAGCCTGGGTCGGCGAAGTCCGCTTTCAGGTCGGTGGTGAAGAAGGCATGGCTGTCCCCGCCCAGGAACACCGGGTTGGACAAGTGCGACTGCGCGATGGTGTCCAGCACACGGGCACGGCAGGCCGGGTAGCCGTCCCATCCGTCGGTCCAATGGCCCGGCGTACCCGCCGCGTCCCGTTGCAGCACGGACGACACCAGCAAGTCCTGCGCCACGATGTTCCACCGTGCGCCCCCTTGCCGGAAGCCATCAAACAGCCAAGCCTCCTGTGCAGAGCCCAACATGGTGCGAGCGGGATCATCGCGCTCGGCGCAGGCAGCCGTGACCAGGTGGCCCCCGGCCCAGGTGGGCGTCGGACAGGCCTGGCGGGAGCGATACTGCCGGCCGTCCAGGACGCTGAACTCGGCGAGGCGTCCGAAGCGGAGCCTGTCATAGACCCGCATGTCCGGGCCGTTCGGCAGGGATAGGCGGCGCAGCGGCATGTGCTCGTAGTAGGCCTGATAGGCGCCGGCCCGACGGCGCAGAAAGTCTTGCGGGTCGGTGTCCGGATGCTCCGACCAGCGGTTGGCGTAGTCGTTCTCGACCTCGTGGTCGTCCCAGGTCATCAGGCAGGGTGCGGCGGCGTGCAGCGCTTGCAGGTCTGGGTCGGTGCGATACTGGGCGTAGCGGACGCGGTAGCCCGCCAGGTCCATAGGCTCCGGGCTGGCGTGCCGGCGCACCACGCGGTCGGCGCGGCGACCCTCGTTGTTGTATTCGTAGATGTAGTCGCCCAGGAACAGCACGAGATCCGGGTCCTCCGCTGCCATGTGGCCGTAGGCGCCGAAGTAGCCCAGCTCGTAATGGGCGCAGGAGGCGGCGACGAAGCGTAGCTGGTCCAATGCGGTGCCGGGCGCCGGGGCGGTGCGGGCGCGGCCGACCGCGCTCTGCACGCCGAGCGCGGTGAAGCGATACCAGTAGGGCCGGTTCGGCTGCAGGCCGCCGGCCTCAATGTGGACCGAGTGCGCGAAGCGGTCGTCGGCCAGCGCGTCCCCGCGCTGCACGATATGTCGCATTGCGTCGTCCGCCGCGATCTCCCAGCGCACCGGCACAGGGCCGGAGAGGCCGCCATTGGGCACGAGTGGCTCGGGCGCGAGGCGGGTCCAAAGCACGAAGCCGTCCGGCAAAGGATTGCCGCTGGCGACCCCGAGGGTGAATGGGGTGTTTCCTCCTGCAACCTGCGACAGCGCGCAGCCGGGCAAGATGGCGAAGACGGACAGCGCCGCACCTCCTGTCAGCAGGCCACGGCGCGGCAGGGATGCGGGCGGGATAACCGGCATGGGCGCCTCTGAAAGATTGGAAAGATATTCCATAGGTGGGAGGTTTGCTGAGATGACTTTACGCGCAAGATGGGCACATCATCGCCTTTTCTCGAAGGCTCTTGTTGGGTTCCGGGGTGGTGGTGAGTTCGTCACGCAACCAGGCCAGGGCCGAGGGCGCCGAGCAGGGCTTTGCCGTGTCGGCGCACGTTGTACACGAACTGGAAGAAGCCGAGGTAAGGCGGCAACTTGTCTTGCGAGATGCCACCGTGCGGGGCGTTGGTACACTCGACAGATCTGGGGCGAGCTGGCCCCAAACCCTAAGCTGCTACGCGATGACTGGCTGGTGACGGACGGAACCCGGGCGCCCAGCCGCCAACTCCGGTTCAGCACCACCATGCCGACGGCAGCCTCAGTCTGCTGGGCCGCGAAGCCGCGGGGTCGCAGACGCGGTCCGATCAGCGCCTTGTAACGATCCATTGTCGTTTCCACTAGGGATCGTTGGCCGTAGCCTGTCGCGGCCTGCCAGGCCAGGCGGCCTTGCTCCGCGATGGTCGCTAGATGGCGATCGCGCTGTGTCGGCAGACCCGGTTCGCTGCTCAGGATGGCCGTTGAGCGCGGCGGGATTACCACCTCGATTTCTTCGCCGTGCGCGGCGATCGTCTGGTAGGTGGGCGCGTCATCCTACACGCCGTCGGCCGTTACCTGGACAGTGGGACCGTTGATCTGATCGAGCAGCGGGCCGACCTGGGATGGATTATCCTGATCCGTCAGCGCCGCAGTTCAGGCATCCACCTTGGTCAAGCCGGCCCGATGACCCTCGTCAAGGGACTGGTCATAGCCCAGCCGAACCGGCCCTTGCCGATCCAGCAGAGACTCCGCCACCAGCACACGATGCTCCGGTGCCGTTCCGCAACGCAGGCTCCAGGCTGCCACCCGGCGATACCAGAGCTGCTGGTCGAACTCGGCGATGAAGCCGATCCCGCCATGGATCTGCTGGGCCATGCGCACGGCGGCCAGGCATTTCTCACTGGCGAACGACTTGGCCTGCGCCACCTCCACCCGCGCCGACAAGCCGTTGCCGATCCGGTAAGTCGCCTCCCGCACCAGCAACTGCGCACCATCCACGCCGATAGTCATATCCGCCGCCATGTGCTGGATGGCCTGGAAAGACCCGATGGGTTGGCCAAACGCAATCCTCTGCTTGGCATATTCCACCGCCCGGTGCGTGGCCTCGCCGGCCGCGCCCACCATCAGCGCGGTGGTGAAGGCGGCAGCCAAGTCCATAAGTTCGAGCACGATGGACCGGCCGGACCCAGGGGCGCCGACCATGTCGGCCACCGGCACCCGAACGCCCTCGAACTGCACCATCGCCTCGGCATCCCCGGCCGTGGTCACCAGGTCCGTGACCGAGATGCCCGAAGCCTTCGTGTCCACCAAGGCCAGCCCAAGGCCGCTTCCATCCAGCATCCGGAACACCACCAGGCATCGCCCGGCACTACGGAAATTGTCGACGAAAGCCTTCTCGCCGGTGAGTACAAGCTGGTCGCCCTCGATCCTGCCGGCCAGCGACACGGCATCCGGTGACCAGCGGCAGTCCCGTTCCTGCACCGCATAGGTGAGGATCAGCTTGCCCTCGACCACCTGATGGAGCAGGTCGCGCTGGGCCGCGCTACCATGCCGGGCCAGGATGAGGGCAGTGACCATGGTGCCAAGCATGGGCACGGGCGTAATCTGCCGCCCAAGCTCCTCAAACAGCAGTCCCAGATAGGACAGTGGAAGCTCCTGCCCGCCGCAGGCCTCCGGCAGGCTGATACCGAGCCAGCCCAACTCCGCCACCTTGGCCCAGAGCGCCCGGGATATCCGGTCCGGGTCATGTTCGGCCTCGCGGGCCAGGGCCGCAGTTGATTCCGTTGCCAGGAACTCGGCCGCTGCCCGCTGCACCGTCGTCTCGTCCGCAGTCAGCAGGACATCCATGTCTCAGCCCTCCTTCCGGCGCTCGGCAGCCTGGGTGGCGACCTGGGCCCGGGGCATGCCAAGCCCGTTGCGGGCGATCTGGTCGCGCATGACCTGGACGCTGCCGTGATTGACGGTGGATTGGAACGCACCCAGCAAATTATGGGCGAACAGGCCGTCCTCGATCGCATCGGGCGAGCCGTTCAGCAGTTGCGCCGACGGGCCGAGGATTTGGCTGATCGCCTCCGTCGCGCGCACACCGTGCTCGGGCGCCCAGACCTTCTCGGCCGAACCCTCATAGGAGAAAGGCTGCCCGCGCTGGGCGATGGACATGCTTCGCATCGTCATCAGCCGGGCCACCTGGCCCTCGATCCACAGCTCCGCCACCTTGTCGCGGACCTTTGGGTCGGCGCGCAGGCTGGCGTTGCGCGGCTCGTTCTTCTTCAGCCAGTTCACGATGTCCTCGTCGCGCATGACCGAGATCAGGTAGCGCCACGCACCCACCCGATCGAGGTTGAGCCCCCGCCGGGCCACCGCCCAGCCGTCGCCTTCCTCGCCGAGCAGGCAGGAGGCAGGAACCACCACATTGTCCAGGAACACCTCATTGGTGCGCGGCTCGCCATAGGTCGTCAGCGTCGGCGCACGCGGCTCGTTCTGGATCGTCCACAGCGGACGCACGGTGATGCCGAGCGTGTCAATCGGCACGAGCAGGATGGACAGCCCAGCCTGCCGTTTGCTCTGCGGGTCCGTTCGCACCATCAGGAAGATGTGGGTGCAGGCATGGGCGGAGGTCGTGTAGATCTTCTGCCCGTTGATGACGTAGGTGTCGCCCTGGCGCAGCGCCCGGCACTGGATGCCGGCCAGGTCGGTGCCGCAGCCAGGCTCGCTGTAGCCCTGGGAGAACGAGATCTCGCCCTTGATGGTGGCGGGGACGAAGGTGCGCTTCTGCTCCTCGTTGCCCGAAGCCAGGATGGCAGGGGCGCCGGTGCCGCCGCCGCCGATGCGCTTGTAGCCGATGCGCTGGAATTCCTCCTCGATGATGAACTGGTCCATCGGGCTGCCGCCCTGGCCGCCATACTCTTTGGGCCAACTGACCGCGGTCCAGCCGCGGGCCATGATCTTCTCGAAAAAGGCGTCACCCTCTGGGCCGGACCCGCGGGCATCGTCCTTCAACTCGGCCCGCAGCGTGTCCGTCATGTTCTCTGCGATGAAGGCTTGGACATCGCGGCGCAACTGCTTCTGCTGCGGTGTAAACTCGAATTCCATGCTGGCCTCCCGACTCTTCTTATGCCCGCCGCTCTTTCCAACGGGTGAGCGTGCCGCCCTTCATGACCTTCCCTGGCAGCACGTGCCCGACCATGTCCTCGGTCAGCTTCGCCGCTTCCACCAAGGCATCCAGGTCAATGCCGGTTTCGACGCCCATCTCGCCGCAGGCAAAGACCAGGTCCTCCGTGCACACGTTGCCGGCGGCGCCCTTGTGCCCGGCGAAGGGGCAGCCGCCCAGGCCGCCCACCGACGAATCGAATTCCGTGACACCCATCTCCATCGCCGCGACGGCATTGGCGACCGCGCAGCCCCTGGTGTCGTGCAGGTGCAGCTTCAGGTGCAACTCCGGCCATTTGTCGCGCACCTTGCCCACCATGCTCTTCATCTGGCCCGGCGTGCCCCAGCCCATCGTGTCCGCCAGCGACAGGTTCTTCAGCTTGCAGCCATTGTCCTCCATGATCTGCATCGCCCGGCCGATCAGGCCGATCACCTTCTCCTCCGGGATATAGCCCTCGAAGTTGCAACCGAAGGCCGCCATCACACCCAACGAGTCCGCGGCGATCCCGGCCTTGCGGTAGCTTTCGATCCAGTCCGGCATCTGGTCGAAGGTCTCGTCGATGCTGCGGTTGGTGTTGCGCTTCACGAAGGTCTCGCTGGCCGTCAGCGTCAGCTTGCCGTCCATGTCCACATGGCCATTGGCCAGGGCCCGCTCCAGCCCCTTCGGGTTCAGCCACAGCGCGCGGTAGCGAATGCCCGGCCGCTTATCGAGCTGATCGAACAGCTCGTTGGTATCGGCCATCTGCGGCACCGCCTTCGGGTTGACGAAGGAGCCGACCTCGATCTGCCTGATGCCACTATCAGCCAAGGCGTCAACCATCCGGACCTTCTCATCGGTGGTCAGGATACGCGGTTCGATCTGCAGGCCGTCCCTCGGGCCCACTTCGATCATCTCCACATGTTTCGGCAGGTCGGACATCGCCTTTCTCCTCCGTCGCTGGCCATCTGGTGGGCCAATTCCGTCCATCAAGATGTTTGCGAATAAGCTATCCGCATCTTGAAATCCACCCCCGAAGCGTGTCAGTTCGCCGCGACCAAGAAGACTTGCGCGAAGGTTTGGCGCGAAGATTGGACACGAGGAACCGGCCATGGACACCATGCTGTTCACACCCATGCACATCCGCGGAGTGGAACCCAAGAACCGCATCGTGCTGTTGCCGATGCCCACCTGCTCCGCGGTGGATAGGCATGTCGGCGATTGGCACTTCATGCACCTGGGCAAGTATGCCGCGGGCGGCTGCGGCCTGGTGTTCATGGAATCGACAAAGGCCGACCCGCGTGGCTGCACCACCCCGGCCGGGAGCGCCGTCTGATGCGGCGCCCGATGTCGCAAATCCCTGGCATCTACCACCGTCGCCTCGGCGACCTGCTCGTCACCGCCGTCAGCGACGGCTACGTGGACCCGCCGCTGGACGCGGTGCGCGGCATGAGCACCGCCGAGGCAGATCGGATGGTGCAGGACGCCACCGGCCGGCCGAAGGTGCGGATCGGCGTTAATATGTTCGCCATCCGTGGGGCCGGGCGGACCGTGCTGGTGGATGCGGGGTCCGGCACCACCATGGGCCCGACCTGCGGCCGCCTGCCTGCAAGCCTGCGCGCCGCCGGGATCGAGCCCGGCGACATAGATACGGTCCTGCTCACCCACGTCCACCCCGACCACTCCAACGGGCTGACAGACGATGACGGTGTCGCCGTGTTCCCGCGGGCCGAGGTCGTGGTGCACGCGACCGAGCTGGCGCACTGGTTCGACGATGCCGCGATGGCAAAGGCCGACAAGCGCGCCCGCACCCGCTACTTCGCCTCCGCCCGCTTCCGCCTGCCGCCCTATCGGGACCGCACCCGCACCTTCCAATCGGGCGAGGTGCTGCCCGGCATCGTCGGCGTGCCTAGCCCGGGGCACACGCCGGGCCATTGCGCCTATCGGATACGCTCGGGTGGGGAGGAGATGATCATCTGGGGTGACACCGTGCACGTGCCGGAACTGCAGGTGCCGCGCCCGGATGTCACGATGCTGTATGACTACGACGGCCCGATGGCCGCCGCATCCCGCAAGCAGATCTTCGAGATGGCCGTCCAGGATCGCCTGGTCGTCGGCGGCATGCACCTGCACTTCCCTGGTTTCGCCCGCCTGGCCCAGGACGGGTCGGCCTACCGGCTGCAGACGGAGCCCTGGGCCTACGAGGTCTGACCCGGCGTCCGTTCCAGGTCGCGCGCGACCGCCAGCAGCACGGGCGCCACCTCATTCCGCAGGAAGTCGGCCGAATGCGTCGTGGCCGAGCCGGCGCAAGTGAGACCAAACATCGCCCGGTCATCGGACCCGCGCACCGGAACCGCCACCGCGTTGTAGCCGGGATGGAAGACGCCGATGTTCAGGATGAAGCCGACATGGGACGCTTCCTGCAACGCCGCCTGGAAAAACGGCTGCACGGTCGGCCAACGTGGATCGTTGGGGCCGTGCGCCGCCAACAGTGCTTCCCGCTCGTCCGGTTCCAGGCCCGCCAGCAAGCCCCAGCCCACGGCCGAGCTGAGCAGGGGCAGCCGGGCGCCGACGCGCAGGTTCATCACCAGGGTTGCTTCGCTGATGCAACGCTGCACGAACACCATGCGGCCGCCGTCCCGGGCGCCCAGGCCGCTGGCGGAGCCGAACCGGTCCGCCATCGCCTGCATCGGTGCCCGGGCTGCCTCCGCCAGCGGGATCGAGGCGAGGGCGGAGCGCCCCAGCTTCAGCACGGGAATACCGGGCCGCAACTTGTCGCCGCTGACCGGAACCAGGTAGCCGAGCTGTATCATGGTATGGCACAGGCGCCAGACTGTCGGCTGCGGCAGCCCGGTCATTGCGGCCAGTTGCGTCCCGCCGATCTCCGGCCGGGAGGAGCTGAAGCAGCTGAGAATATCCAGCCCCCGGGCCAAAGCCGTGACGAAGGGCCGCTCCCCGTCATTTGCAGCGAGGTCATTTGCAGCAGGGTCGTTTGCAGCAGGGTCGTTTGCAGCGGGGGCATCTGCGGCGGGCGCTGGGACGGTGACGCCCCGCCGGGCCTTCTGGTCGGTCACGTTGATGCCGCGATCAAGGCGGCCAGGGCGCGCAGCCGTGGCCCGACTTCCTCCCGCAGCCGCGCGCCGGACAGCACCGAGGCGGCGCCACCGCAGTTCAGCGTGACCGACGGCAGGCCATCGGCGCCCATCACGGGAACGGCGGCGGTGGTGTAGCCGGGATGCAGCACGCCCGGGTTGATGATGAAGCCCTTGGCCTGGAACTCCACCAGGGCTGCCCGGAAGGCCGGCTTCGCGGCAGCCCAGGCCACGGGGGCGCCGGTGGCCTCGTCCCAGGCTGTTTCCGGCAGCCCCGCCAGGTAGGCCCAGCCCATGGCGGAGGTCGCGACCGGCACGCGGGAGCCGATGCGAAGGTTCAGCACGAGCTGGGAGGCGCTCTCGCACCGCTGCACGAAACGCATGTCGTGCCCGTCCCGCACGGCCATGCCCGCTGCGCCCCCCACTTCGTCGGCCAGTTCCTGCAGGTAAGGGCGGGCCAGCTCGGCCAGGGGCAATTCCGAAAGCGTGGCATAGCCGAGGCGCAGGACAGCCAGGGCCGGCCGCAGCCGGCCGCCGTCCCCAGCGGCCAGGTAGCCGAGGGACAGCAAGGTCTGGCACAGGCGCCAGGCCGTCGGCTGCGGCAGGTCGAGCTCCGCCGCGATCTCCGTCACGCTGAGGCTGGGCCGCGCCGGATGGAAGCAGCCAAGGATCCTGAGCCCGCGGGCCAGGGCGGTGACGAACTGGCGGTCCGGCGGCGTCTCGCGCCCAGCCCTGTTCGAGCTTGTTGCCGTTTGCATCAAGCATCCTCCGTGACCGCATCCGAACGGTCGACAAGCCGGCGTTTACAAGCGCAGAAAGAGCGGATAACTTGATGGTAAGCGAGTGAATAACTCGCATAGTGAATATATGACGTCAAGACTTGCTGCGCGAGCCGACAAAGATCGGCATCTCCGGGAAGCGTTCAATCAATGACCAATCCCCCAATGACCAGTCCCCTGGGCCACATCAAGGTTGTTGAGATCAGCGTGGCGATGGCCGGACCATTCTGCGGCATGATGCTGGCAGACTACGGCGCCGACGTCGTCAAGGTCGAACGCGTTGGGCACGGCGACGACAGCCGGGCCTGGCCGCCGCACTTCCACGGTGGCATGTCGCATTATTACGCCTCGGCGAACCGCAACAAGCGCAGCATCGCCCTCGACCTCAAGGACGGGGAAGGTGTGGCCGTCGCGCGCCGGCTGATCGAGGGCGCGGACGTGCTGATTGATAACTACCGGTTCGGCGCCCTGGCCCGGGCCGGGCTGGACTACGAGTCGCTCACGGCTGCCAATCCCCGGCTGATCTACTGCTCCATCAGCGGCTTCGGCGCCAGCGGCCCGCGCCGGGACGACCCGGCGAACGACCTGTTCATGCAGGCCTTCAGCGGCGGCATGAGCATCACCGGCGAGATCGGCGGCGGCCCCATGAAGATGGGCCTTTCGGTCGCCGATATCGGCGCCGGGCTGATGGGCACGATCGGTATCATGATGGCGCTGGAAGCCCGGCACACAACCGGTCGCGGCCAGCGCGTTGACACTTCCCTGCTCGAAGGACAGGTCTCGATGCTGTCCTACCACCTGTGCCGCTTCTTCTCGACCGGGAAGGTGCCGGAGCCATCCGGCAGCGGCAGCGCGACGCAAATCCCCTACCAGGCGTTCAAGGCCGCGGATGACTGGATCGTCATCGCCGCATTCAACCAGCGCATGTGGGGCGGCTTCTGCGGCGGCGTCGGCTGCCCGGAGTGGGAGCGCGACCCACGCTTCACCGACGCAAACGCCAGGGCCCGGCATCGCGATGCCTTGCTGACCCTGATCGGCGAGACCTTGGCCCGGCAACCCGCCCAGCACTGGATCGGCAGGCTGGATGTCGCTGGCGTGCCCTGCACCCGTGTCAATCGCATCGACCAGATGGTGGAGGAGGACCAGGTGGCCGCCCGCGAGATGATCCGGGAGATTGACGTCCCTGACCTTGGCCGCATCCAGGTCGCGGGGCTGCCGATCAAGCTGTCGGAAACGCCGGGCCGGATCGAACGGCACCCGCCGCACCTGGGCGAGCACACGGAGGAGGTGTTGCGGGCGCTGGGCTACGGCGCGAAGGAAGTGGCCACCCTGGCCGAGTCCGGCGCCGTGGGCCTGCACCGCACGCCAGGCCGGCCGGTATCCGAGACGACCGCAGCGTGACGGGAGCCGCACCGATGACCACCATCCTGACCGACGAGATCCGTTCCTACATCGGACGGCAAAGCGACACCGTCACCGCCTGCGACGCGGTCGAGCCCGGGGCTGTCCGCCGCTACGCCCAGGCGATCATGGCCGACGATGACGGCGACTACGCGCCGGACGCGGCCCCTGCGCGCTTCGGCGGCCCGGTGGCCCCGCCCATTTACCCCGCCTTCATGTTCCGCCGCCCGCTCGGCACGCCGGACGTGCTGAGCGAACGGGCCGAGGACCCGGACTTCGACGGCCTGGTGTCCGCCGCCAGCGACGGCCTGCCCGAACTGCCGCTGCCCGGCCGCGCCCTGCTGAATGGCGGGTCGGAGATCGAGTTCCTCCGTTATGCCCGGCATGGCGAGCAAGTCAGCCAGCACTCCCGCTACGCCGACATCTACGAGCGGCAGTCGAAGAATGGGCCGATGCTGTTCGTGGTCGTGGAGACCGAGTACGCCGTGGGCGCGGAGGTGCTGTTGCGCGTCCGCAAGACCATCATCCGCCGGTGATGCTTCAATGAGCGGCAGCGAAGCGGCGAGCGACAGCGCATCGGCAAGCGGCAGCGAACCGGCGCCGTGGTCCGCGGCCGAGCGGGACGCGCGGGTGCTGCGGACCCCGTGCGGCACCGGTGAGATGGTCTGGCGGGTCTGGGGCACCGGGGCGCCCCTGGTGCTCCTGCACGGCGGCGCCGGGTCATGGCGGCACTGGCTCAGGACGATCGAGGCATTCCGCGGCGAGCGCATGGTGGTCGCACCGGACCTGCCCGGCCTGGGTGAGTCCGCCGACGTGCCGGATGCCGCGACGGATGGCGGCGCCGGGATCGTCGCGGCCGGGCTTGCCGAGGTGTTGGGAGACACGGCAGCCGCGGACCTGGTCGGCTTCTCCTTTGGCGGCGCCATCGGCGGTTTGGTCGCAACGCAGCTTCCGGTCCGCTCCCTTATTCTCGTCGGCGCCGGCGGGCTGGGCGTGATCCGTGGCGGCGCCAAGCTGGAGCGGGTGCGGGACAAGGAAGGCGCCGCGCGCGAGGCCGCGCACCGCACCAACCTGCACCGCTGGATGATCGCCGATCCCGCCCGCATCGATGCCGCCGCGGTCGCGATCCAGGACTGGAACAGCCGCCACGCCCGGTTCGACAGCCGTGCCATCGGCACCGGCGACGCCCTGGTGCACGTGCTTCCCTCCTTATCATGTCCCATCGCCGGGATCTGGGGCGAGCACGACCACGCGGTGAGGGGCGAGACCGGCCGGCCCCGCGCCGTGCTGCAATCGATTCAGCCCGGGTCCCGCTTCGTGGTCGTGCCCGGCGCCGGCCACTGCGTCGCTTACGAGGCGCCCGACGTCTTCGCCGCCGCCTTGCGCGGCCTGCTCGCCCCTTTTGCCGCGGAGAACCGCACGCATGAACCAGCCTGACCCGATGACGCCGGCACTGGCCTTCGAGGATGTCGCGGTGGGTCAGGAGGCCGGACCCATGCACAAGGGGCCGTTCACTACCGCCCACCTGATGCGCTGGTCCGCCGCGATGGAGAACTGGCACAAGATCCATTACGACCTGCCGTTCGCCACCGGCCACGACAAGCTGCCGGGCCTGCTGATCAACGGATCGCTGAAGCAGCAGTTGATCGCGCAGTTGCTGAAGGACTGGGCGGGTCCAACGGGCTGGGTGTGGAAGATCCGGTTCCAGTTCCGCGCCATGAACCTGGTGGGCGAACGGCTGGATATCTGGGCCCGCATCACTGGGACCGAGCGCCGTGCGGAATACGGCTTGGTCGAGATGGAACTGGGCATCCGCAACGAGAATGGCGTGGAGTCGACACCCGGCAGCGCCACGGTCGCCCTGCCGTTCCGTGGCGGCAAGCCGGTGCCCTATCCTTTCGTTCCCCCCACAGCATAGGAGGTTCCCATGGCGCTGACCCGTGACCTCGGCCAGTTCGTTTCCGACCTGTCGCCCAACCGCGTGCCGGAGGCAGCCGCTTCCATCGCCCGCACCGGCTTCATCGACTGCATCGGCGTGATGTTCGCCGGGCGCGAGGAGGAGCCGACCCGGCTGCTGCAAGACGTGCTGCATCCCGCACCAGGCCCAGCCACGCTGTATTTCAGCGAGCAGACCGCCGGCGCCCCTGAAGCCGCCTGGATCAACGGCACCGCCGCCCACGCGTTGGACTACGACGACGTGGCCCTGCGCGGCCATCCCAGCACCGTGCTGGTGCCTGCCATCCTGGCCGAGGCGGAAACGCTGGACGCCTCCGGCCGTGACATGGTGGTGGCCTTCGTCGCGGGATACGAGGTCTGGGCGGAGTTGGGCCGGCGGGAAAGCGGCTACCACCACGGCAAGGGCTGGCACCCCACCGGCATCTTCGGCGCGATCGCCGCAGCCGCCGCCTGCGCCCACCTGCGCCGGCTGGACCCGGTGCAGACCGCCCAGGCCATAGCACTCGGCGCCTCGCAGAGCGCCGGGCTGATGGCGAATTTCGGCACCATGACGAAGCCGTTCCATGCCGGGAAGTCTGCCCATGCCGGCGTGATGGCGGCGCGCCTGGCTGCCGCCGGGTTCACCGCCTCCATGGACGCGCTGGAGCATCCGCAGGGCTTCCTGGCCGCCGTGTCGCCGGAGGGCAAGGTTGACCGCGAGAGCAAGGCCGAGGGGCTTGGCGAGACATGGCGCATCATGAAGTCCGGCCTGGCGGTGAAGAAATACCCCACCTGCTACTGCACCCACCGTGCGATTGACGGCATGCTCGACCTGGTGCGGGAGCGGGACGTCAGGCCCGGCGACGTGGGCGCGGTGACCGTCACCCTCAGCGAGAACTTCGCCACTATCCTGCGCAACCACCTGCCGCAGACGGGTCTGGAGGCAAAGTTCAGCATCGAGTTCGCCATGGCGTGCGCCCTGGTCGCGCGGCGGGTTGGCCTGGGTGAGCTGACCGACGGGTTCGTGCACCGGGCGGACGTGCAGGCGCTGATGCCCCTGGTGTCCGTGCAGATCAGCACGGAGCTGGACCCCGGATACCCCGGCGCCGCGCTGAACGACCAGGTGACGATCCGCCTGGTATCCGGCGACACGCTAGTGGGCGCGCCCGTGCATCGTGCCCGCGGCCACATAGATAATCCGCTGACGGAACAGGACCTGTTCACCAAATTCGAGGACTGCCTGACGGTCGGCCGCTCCGCCGTGCCGCCTCAGGTGATGTTCGAGCGGCTGAAAGGCATGGAGCACGCGTCGGCCCGTTCCCTGGCCGCCGTGCACTGACGGACCTGGACCAGCGCAGCGCCGCCGTCTGCCTGCCGACGATGCTAGTACCAACCGCCTCCTGCTCTGACCGTTTCGACGGCCCACCCCTCGTCATTGCGAGGAGCGCTTGCGATGTGGCGATCCACGAGCGCGAGAGCGGGACCGCAGCCCTGGCCCACCTGGATTGCCACGCCGCAGCCGGCTCGCAATGACAGCGCCTGATCCGGTGCGGTAACGTAAGGGTCGCGGCGGATGGCGTCTGGTATGACTACGGTGCCGGCGGCCTGCTTCGTGCCGCCGCTGGGCGCCGACCATCTCGCGCACTGGGCCACGCGGCTTGTTTGGCCTCGGCTCGGCATGGATCGCATCCGCTCCGAAGCAGAGCCGCAGCCCTTCCCCCCACGGCAGCTCCTCCCGGCGCGGCCCCGACATTCCCAAGAATGCCGGTCCAGGGTCGCCGACCCTGGCGGGGTTCAGGGGCAGCGCCCCTGACCGCCGGAGGCAAACCGCCAAGCCAAGATCAAAACGACCGCGGCAGCCCCAGCACATGCTGCGCCAAATAGGACAGCACCATGTTGGTCGAGATCGGTGCCACCTGATACAGCCGCGACTCCCGCCACTTCCGCTCGATGTCGTATTCCCGCGCGAAGGCGAAGCCACCATAGGTCTGGATCGCCGCTTCCGCCGCCTTCCACGTGGCTTCCGAGGCCAGCAGCTTGGCGATGTTGGCGTCCGCCCCGCAGTCCCGTCCGGCGGTGAAGGTCGCCGCGGCCCGGCGGCACATCATGTCCGCCGCCTCCAACTCCGCGAAGGCGCGGGCCAGCGGGAACTGCACGCCCTGGTTCTGTCCGATCTCGCGGTCGAACACCCGGCGTTCCCTGGCATAGCTGACGGCGCGGTCCAGCAGCCAGCGGCCGTCGCCGATGCACTCGGAAGCCACCAGCACCCGCTCCGCGTTCATGCCGTCCAGGATGTAGCGGAACCCGCGCCCTTCCTCGCCGATCAGGTTGGCAGCCGGCACTTCCAGCCCGTCCATGAAGATCTCGGTGGTGTTGTGGTTGATCATCGCCTTGATCGGCCGGATGTCCAGCTGGCCGCCATGATCCCCGCGCAGGTCCACCAGGAACACCGAAAGCCCATCGGTTTTCTTCTTCACCTGGTCCAGCGGCGTGGTACGGGCCAGCAGCAGCATCATGTCCGAATGCAGCGCGCGCGAGGTCCAGACCTTCTGTCCCGTGACCACGTAGGTGTCGCCCCGTTTCTCCGCCCGGGTCTTCAGCTTGGTGGT
>CAXTDP010000029.1:0-18862 GCA_964242295.1 uncultured Acetobacteraceae bacterium
GGATCACGGGATCAATGGCCAGCACGCGCGTGCCCGGTGCGGCCGCACGCATCGCGACGGTGGCCGCCAGTGTCGCAAGCACGAGCTGGCGTTTCAACTCGGCCCCGCGGCCGCGTGTGCCGGGGTTCATGCGTGCGACCTCGCCCCCTGCCCAGGCCAGGTAGGAGATCTCGTTTATCGGGCAGACCAGGGGTGGGCGCCCGGTTTCTTCGAGGTGCAGGCGGGCGAAGGCGGCGGCATAGCGGGTGAAGTACTCCACGAAGGCAGCCGAGAAGACGTCGAGGTGGTCGGGCCAGCCGTAATGGCAAAGATCCCACGCCACCTGAACGCCTGCGGCCTCGGCCGCCTGCAGCAGGGGGAGAACCGGCGACCAGTCGTAGCAGCCTGGAACGCACTCTACGCGGTGCCAACGCACCCCATCGCGTGCGGCCCTGATCCCATGGCGCGTGAGCTGCTGATAGTCCTCAGGCGCGAGGAGGTCATGCCGTGACACGGCGATCAGATCGAGCCGACGACCATCCATGCGGCGATGCGACGAGCACTCGAAGCCGCCGAGAAAGAAACTGCGAAACAGGGTGGGTCGGGAGATCTGCCCCATGCTGCCCGACGAAGCACCCTTGGCGTGGTTCAAAGCAGGGTCACACGTGAAGCTGGGTTGGCGCGGGCAGGACGGATGATGGCACCCTCATGCTTTCAGTGGTGGTGCGAGTGTGAACCGTAGTGATGGCGCAGCAGCGAGGTTGCCCGAGACAGCGTGGTGCATAGCTCGGCTGGTTGGTGCTGAGAAGTTGGCCAGAGTAGAAGATCGCCTCCTTTTCTGACCCTGGAGTCCCCATTGTGCCGTTCAAGCTGAACAAGAACCGCTGCAGTCACAGTAGCGTCCGCGGTGTTGCCGTCTTGCGGCCCGCCTTGGGCTGGCGCATCCTCGGTGCTGCTGCTGTCAGTCCGGTTCCGGTCCCATGCTGAAATGCGCGCTTACGGGCAGAGGATTGACTGATGGTGGGCGTATGTTGATAGCCCGGAGCCGGCTTCCGCTGCCGTGTGCCGGCATACGTCAGCCGCGTGAGACCTTGATCAGCGGCAACGGCGCGACAGTGCGTCGTCTGTCAACTTGATACGGCCCATCGCTCGACCCGCGGCAGAGCAGCTACGGAAGCCACCGGACGGCAGCACCTGCAACAGGACGTAGGGCCTTTTTAGCCGGATGTGCGCGACGGGCTGTGGGACCGTCGCAAGATTGGGGTGCGACGGCGGTCGGGTATTTTCGCGTCCGTTCTCTGGCCGAGGGTGGGTGCGTGGCTTGGATGTTGAGGTTGGTGGAAATCGGGGCTGAAGGCGAGGGGCGGTGCACGGACGTCATGGAGATCAGCCGCTCCGGTGATCACATTTGGAATGGCAAGGCCCAGGATGCCCAGATCAGCACCGGTCGCATCCGCGCGGTCATGCACCATGTCCGGGGCGAACCGGATCGGCGCAGGTCTATTGCACCCTCACGAAAGCTGTGGACCGCGTTGCGCGCCGTTGCGCGTGCTGGATGGCTATCCGACCAGCCAAAGCGCGTGGCTGGTCAACTACGCCGAGCGGCACCACGCGGGCTTGCGGGTTGGCACCGCGATCACCAAAGGGACGGCCAATTTCCTGGTGAACCGCCAGATGAACAAGTCACAGCAAATGCGCTGGTCGCGACGCGGGGCCGATCTGCTGCTGCAGGTTTGTTATGCCGTCTACAACGGCACGCTCGGCTCCGGCTTCGGGCAGCGCTTCCAAGCCGCCAACGATCCACATCCGCCAGCAGCAATCGCGGCGTGACTTCCAATCTCGCGACAGTCCCGCTGATCAGCGCCGAAACCCACCCCTGATACACACCCGAGAGAAGCAAATAGGTTGCCCCAGGTTTTTGACACTCCCGTCGGCCAGCACGGCACTGACCACCGACACTGCGTCGTGCGGCAGCAACGTGTCGGCATGGAGGACGCACACCAGCGACACCGCCTGCACGTCCACGTTGATCTGCCCGGCCCGGCCCCGCACGAGATGCTCAATCACCCGCAGCCCTGCTGCCCGCGCGAGCGCGACCGAGCCATCCGAGCTGCCGCCGTCCACCGCGAGCACCTCATCCGGCGCCGGATGCAGCACCGGCAGGCGACGCAGCCGCCGGAGCAGCGCCGCGGCTTCGTTCAGCATGGGGATCACAATGGCAACGCCTGTCAGGCGAGCAGCCATGGCCAGCGCGGCAGGTCCTCGGGGCGGTCCAAGTCGGCCAGCATGGGCAAGAACGCCGGGGCAATGCCAAGCGCGGCCAGGCGCCCGACCGTCAGGCTGAACACCTGATCGGTCCCCCAGGGCATATCGCTGAACAGGAACGGCATGGGATCGCGCAGGCCCAGCAAGGTGTAGCCGCCATCCTCCGCCGGGCCGATCACGGCCGGCGCGTCCTGCAGCGCTGCCGCAGCTTGTAGCAGGTGCGCTGCCACCAAGTCAGGGATGTCCGCGCCGATGAACAGCACCGGCGGCGCGGCGGCTCGCAGCAGCCGGGCGCCCAGGTCACCCTCGCCCTGGTCCAGGTAGGTTGGCCCCTCCCCCAGCCAGGCGCAGAACGCCGTCGGCGCCGCGCCAGTCGTTCGCACCTCCATCGGCAGCCCAGCTCGGCGCATCTCGCATAGGATGCGCTCCGTCAGCCGGCGGTGCAGCGCGGCAGCGCCGTCTGCGCCCAGAGCGGGGATCAGCCGCGTCTTGGCCCGGCCCGGCTCCGGCCAGCGGGTGAACAGCACGACGCGCGGGGTCACGCGCCCTTGCGCCCGGCCGCCTCTGTCCGCACCTGGGACGGCATGGCCTCCAAGCTCCTGTTGCCCGCGCTGACCCTGGCTGCCACAGCAGCCGTCCTGATCGGGGAGCGCCGGTCTCCCCTGCGCCGCCAGACCCAGGCAGAACCGGCCCGCATCATCCGCAACCTGGTGCTCGGCGCATGCGGCATGGCGGTCGTCTCCGGAGTGGAAGGCCCTGTGGTGCGCCCGCTGGCGGCACGGGCCGAGGTGCTGCGGCGCGGGCTGGCGCAACGCCTGCCCGCGCCGGCCTGGCTGCGCGATGCCGCCGCGTTCCTGGCAATGGACTACACGATCTATCTTTGGCACACCCTGACGCACAAGGTCCCAGTGCTGTGGCGCCTGCACCTGGTGCATCACGTGGAACTGGACATGGACGCCACCACGGCGCTGCGGTTCCACGCCGCCGACATGCTGGTGTCGGTGCCGTATCGCGCGGCGCAGGTGGCGCTGCTGGGCGTATCGCTGCGGGCATTGCGGGGCTGGCAGACGTTCTTCTTCCTATCCGTGCTGTTCCACCACAGCAACCTGCGCCTGCCGCCGGGGCTGGAGCGCCGGCTGTCCCGCGTGCTGACGACGCCACGGATGCACGGCATCCATCACAGCACCGTGCGCGGCGAGACCGACAGCAACTGGTCCAGCGGGCTGAGCCTGTGGGACCACCTGCACCGCACGTTTCGACGCGACGTGCCGGATGCGGCGGTGCAGGTCGGGGTGCCGGGCTACCGCGATCCCGAGGAGATCCGGCTGCGCCCGTCGCTGGCCCTGCCCTTCGTGCGGCAACGGGACGCCTGGCGGGCGCAGCCGGGGTTCCCCGTCCGCACCTGACCAGCGGCCAAGCAGAGGGGCATGGACGCATTCCCTCCCGCGCTGCGTGCGGGCAAGGAAACAGCGATGGCCACACCCCGCGAACTCAGCCGCGACTTTCGTTTGCGGACCGATCCCGACCTGCGCCGCCGCTGCTGGCTGGTCGGCCTGTCCGTGGTCGGCGTTGCCTTGGGCCAAATCGTCACCCTTTACCAGACCGGCATCCTCAGCCGCCTGCCGGACCCGCTGGTGGAGCCGTTCGACTCGGAGCGGGGTCCTGCTCGGATGCGGGGTCTTCAGCTCTTGGTGATCATGCTGAAGCGGGCTCAAGGCTCCAGGTTTCGAGCCGGACATGGGTCGTGTCCGGCAGCAAGCACGAAAGTAGGTCCACCCATCCTATATGGCGGTGCCGCAGCTCCAATCATCGAGAGTAGCCGAGACCCCCAATTTGAACAGGAAACAGCTCCGTTTGCGAGCACGAGCCCGGATGATTGCAAGCGCCAACACCTACGCCCTGACAGCCGGACTGGCCGCCGCCGGACCGGGCGGAGCACGAGCCGCTGCTGCCGCTGGCAATGGCGGCCAAGGCGGCTTTCGATATGGCGACCAACCTCAAGCTGGCGCAGGAGGAATGGGCCGACGACAAGGCCCTCTGCGCCTACTGTCAGGCAGCGTCCGTTACCTCGATGGTATCTCTCGTGCTCGCCTTGCCAGAAGCCTCGCGGGGGCTGCACGCGCTATGGCGCTGACGCCTGCATCTGCACGACTTGGCCACCCGCCGCCACGGCGTCGTCCGGATCATGCGTCACCAGCAGCACCGGCAGACTTGCTGCCGCGGCGTGCCCGAACACGAAACGCCGGAACCGGTCCCGCAGTGTGGCATCCAGCCGGCCGAATGGTTCGTCCAGCAGCAAGGCGCGGGGCTGGGATAGCAGCACGCGCATCAAGGCGACGCGGGCACGCTGGCCACCGGACAGGGTGGCGGGATCGCGCGCGGCCATGCCGTGCAGCTCGGCATCAGCCAGCGCCGCCTCGATCCGGGCGCGGCGGCCCGGCCCCGGCGGCAGGCCGAAGCCAAGGTTGCCGCCGACGGACAGGTGTGGGAACAGCAGGTCGTCCTGGAACAAGATACCGATTCGCCGGCGCTCCGCGGGCAGGCGGGTCACGTCCGCGCCGTCCACCAGCACCCGGCCGGCTCCGTGCAGCGCCGGGTCGAGCGTGCCACATACCCATGCCAGCAGGCTCGACTTGCCGATGCCGCTCGGCCCCATCAAGGCCGTCACCGTGCCAGGCGTGACGATTAACGACACCGGCGCGAATAGGGGCGGGCCTGCCGCATGAACCGTGGCCGCCTCAAGCTGCAAGGTCATTCCCCACGCAGCGCCGCCCGGCGCCGCCAGGCCAGCCGCGGCACCAGAAGCGCCGCACCATAGACCAGCAGCGGTAGCCCTGCCTGCACCACGGCATACACGCCCAGCACGCGCCGGTCCCCACCGGAGGCCAGCGTGACGGCCTCGGTCGCCAGTGTCGCCATGCGCCCACCGCCCGCGAGCAGCGTCGCAAGATACTGCCCGGCGCTGACCGCGACGCCCACGGCGACCGCGGCCAGCAGCGGGCGCAGCAGGATCGGCAGCTTGACCCGCAGCAGCACCCGGCCTGGGCTGGCGCCTAAGCAGGCCGCGACACGCATCAGCCGCGGGTCCAGCGCGTTCCAGGGATCGCGCAGGGACAACAGTACGTAGGGCAGCACGAACACCATGTGCGCCCACACCAGCGCCGCCCAGCCGCCATCCAGCCCCAGCCCGAGCAGGGCGACCTGCAACCCGAACAGGAACCCGGCTTGCGGGACCAGCAACGGTAGCGCCGTTAGCATCAACCAGCCGGGGCGCGCCATCGGGCCATGGCGCGCCCCGGCCTCCAGCGCTGCGGCCGACAGCACCAGTGCCAGGCCCGTGGAGGCCAGCGCGGTCCAGAGCGTCGTCCGGAATGGCTCACCCAACCCGGTGGACTGTGCGGCCCAGGCGGCGCCGTCCAGGCGCGCCGGCAGCGCATCCGGAAACCGCCACGGCCCTGCGACCGACCACAGCCCGGCGGCGCATAGGCTCAGCAGCGCCACCCCGAGCAGACCCGGCAACAGCAGCCCACCGCTCCGCACTGCCAGCATGCCACCTGACCGCCCGGACGCCGCCCACCGGCAGCCCAACCACGCCACTGCACGCTCCGCCGCGGCCCATGCGCCGGCCGCAGCAACGGTCAGCAACAGGAGCAAGCAGGCCGCCGCCGCCGCCGGGAACACGCGGGTGAGGTCCGGGTCGAAGAACCAGCGGACGGGCAGCACCGCCAAGGGTGGCGGACTGCTAGGGCCGAGCAGAAGCGCCACGTCCACCGCCGACATCGCATAAGCCAGTACCGCCAGCGCCGGCAGCCGCAGTTGGCGATACACCGCGGGGAACACGGCCTTCAGCCATGCCACCGGCGCCGGCTGTCCCAGGCTGCGGGCCGCCGCCATCCACTTGGCGGCAGGCAGGCTATTCAGCGCCGCGATGGCCATCAGCAGCAGGTAAGGCGTTTCCTTCAGCACCAGACCCAGCATCAGCGACACGCCCCAGCCATCCCCGGTCGTCACGATGTCCGGCGGCTGCCGCCAGCCGGTTGCCCAAGGAGACAGCAGCCGGACAACGGTTCCGCTCGGCGCGATCAGGGCAAGGACACCGATGGACATCGCGACGTGCGGCGTCGCGAGCACCGGCGCGATGCCAGCCTGCACCCAGCGGAACACCCGCGTGCCATGGGCGACAGCGCAGAACAGCGCCACCGCCAGGAGTGACAGCGCGGTGGCGCCCAGCCCGGTCACTAGGGTCAGCCGCACGGACGCCCACAAACCCGGCTGGGCCAGAAGCACACGCCACGGCTCCAGGCTGAGTGTCCGTCCGCCCAGCGCCGGCAGCAGCCCGAATGCCGGCAGCAATGTGCCAAGCAGCCCGGCCATCACCGGGATTGTCACCACGCCAACGGCGAGGGCGACCGGGAGCGCCCTCAACCGCTGCTGGTCCGCCGCTCCCAATCGGCGGTGAGGCGCGTCATCCAGGACGGGTGCGGCTCCGGCAACGGGTGCCTCAGCTCCGAAGCCGTCAGTAGGCCGGGCGCCTGCGGAAGCGCGTCGAAGCGGGCGCGATCTGCGGGCGACAGGCGGCCCAGGTCCAGCACCGTCGGGTTGCCCATCCCCGCCACGACGTCCTGCGCCCTCGCCTGCGCCTGCGGCGACAACAGGAAGTCGGCGACGGCCTGCGCGCCTTCCGGCGCAGAGGCGTTGGTGGGGATGGCGACGAAGCTGGCGTTGCCGATGGTGCCGCCGTCCAGCACGTAGGCGCGTGCTGTGCCGGGCAGCAACCCGGCGGCAATGCCCGTCGCTGCTTCCGCCGGGTTGAACGACACCATGAGGCCGATCTCCCCGTCGTTCAGCAGGTTGCGCGTGGCCGGGCCGTTCTCCGGGAACTGCCGCCCGCTGCGCCACAAATTGGGGCGCAGCCGGCCGTACCACTCCCATAGCGCTATCGTCGCCGGGCCGAAGCCGGCGTCGTCCGCCGGGCGCTGCAAGGCCGCCTTGTCCGGGGTCAGCTCGTATAACGCCTGCTTGAGGAAGGTGGCGCCCAGGAAGTTGCGCGCGGTAGGATGCGCGAGGCGCCCGGGGTTTGCGGCGGCCCAGTCCGCCATGGCCTGCATGGTGCGCGGCGGCGTCGGCACGCGGACACTGTCGTGGATGAACACGATCTGCGCCATGCGCCAGGGCGCCGCCAGGCCCTCCACCGGCACGGTGAAGTCCACGGTGACGGCGGGCTTCCCGGTGGTGTCCAACAGCGCAAAGTTGGGCAGCGCCTCGGCGAAGCGCAGCAGGAAACCCTGCTCTTTGAGGGCCAGGAAGTTCGGGCCGTTGATCCAGATCAGGTCCACGGCGCCCCCGGACGTGCGCCCGGCGGTGCGCTCCGCTACCACGCGGGCCACGGCCTCCCCGGTGTCGCGCAGGCGGACGTGGCGCAGGGTGACGCCATAAAGCGCCTGCACCCGCTCCGCCGCCCAGGCGATGAAGGCATTGGTCTGCTCGTCCCCCGCCCAGGCGTTGAAGGCAACAGTCTGGCCGCGGGCACGGGCCAGCACCCCATCCCAGCCGGCAGTTTGCGCCCGGGCGGGCCAGGCGGCCATTGCAGCGAGGGGCAGGAAGCCGCGGCGGGTGATGTTCATTCTGCGCCCTTCGGAAGGCGCCGGGCCGCGGCCCGGCGATCCCGTGCGGCGGCCAGGTGGGGGGCCAGCACCTCGGCGTGGAAGCTGTCGCAGCCGATGCACAGGTTGGCGTAGGGCTGGCCCTTGGGCGTGACCGTGTGCGACGCCTCGATGAAGCGCTCTACGCTCCATCCCGCCTGCACGCCCATCCGCTCGGGCTGGCCGGCGCTGATCGCCTCATATGCCGGGTCGCCGCGCAGGCTGTCCAGGATGTCCAGCAGCCCGTCCTCCAGCAGGTTGCCGATGGGCAGCTTGGTCTTCAGGCAGCAGGGGTATACCGCGCCGTCCGGCTCGATGGAGACCTCCGACCCGGAGTGCCGGTGGTCCAGGAAGCCTAGTCCGCCCGACCAGCGGTTGCAGAAGTTGTCGGCCAGCGTCGCGGTGGACAACCCGTTCTCCCAGGACCGCCCGCGCGGCCACAGCTTGCCGATCCAGGTGTCGGGCGTCGCGCCAAAGAAGCTGAACAGGGGACCCGCCTCGTCCAGCCATTTGCGGTTCACGGTGGCGAGGCCGGAGGCACGCATCCCCTGCGCCTCCATCATCGCCGTGAGCCGTGCGCGGTAGGCGTCCTGCTTGGCCCGGCCTTCCATGCCGACGTGGAAGTCGTCCACGCCGGCAACCGAGATCATCCAGACGCCGCGGGCCAGCAGGTCGCCGATGATCTCCGGCGTCAGCAGGTCGCCGGTGGTCTGCACGACCACCTTGACCCCGCCCTGGCCGGCGTAGCGGGCCACCAAGCCCTCGATCACCCGGTAGGTGACGCGCTGGCGCACGCCGTCCAGCAGGCTCTCTCCGCCGGACAGGATGACCCGGCCCACCTTCTCCGGCAGCGTGCCGTCCGGCATGGGGTCCGTGCGGTCCAGGTAGGTCATGCGCTCCGGCATGTTGGCCAGGACGCGGGGGGCGTTGCGTTCGGCCTCTGCGACCACGGACTCAAGCTCGGTGCGGACATAGGGGCGGAAACGGGCCTCGTAGCAGTGCTTGCAGCGGCGATGGCAGGCCCAGCACATCACCCAGTAGATCGACTCCATGCGTGCTCCATCCATCCCGTGCCAGCCTGCCTGGACGCTCGCAACCGTCGCCCGGCGCGAGGTATATGCGGGCGGAATGCCGGGGCGGAAGCCTCCAGCGTGCGCCCGCGTGCGAGACATGAGGGCGGGGTCCGCGTAACGTTTGGGGAAAGGCAATGCCGGAGTGACGCGCAATCAGGCCCCCAGGCAGCGAAGCATCGGCGGCATCTTCCGCGCCTCGTGCCCTTATAGCCGCCGCAGCGTTGCTAGGCTGCGTGCCAAGGCCCGGGCTGCTGGCCCGAACACCTTGGACTCGTGGACCATGAAGCCCAGCGCCTTGGAGATGTCGGAGCGGGTCGGGTAGGCCACAATTGCGCCGCCGATGGCCCAGGGCGATGCCTTGCCGCGCATAGCCAGGCTCCAAGGCAGCAGCAGCTCGCCCGCCCCCATGCCAACCATGGTGACGCCGACCACCTTGCCGCGGGTCAGCAAGACCTTGGCGAAGCCAACGGCAGCGCCGTCCGCGACGGCACGGTCGTTTTCGCCGAACCCGGTCCGCTGGACCTCGATCACCTGGTGCTTCGCCCGTGCTTCCGCCTCGGTCAGGCCGAGCTGTGCCAGCTCCGGGTCGGTGTAGATGACCGCGGGTAAGGTGCGGTAGTCCACCCTGCCCGGCCAGCCGAAGGCGATGTTCATGACCACGACCGTGCCCTCATAGCCCGCGGCGTGGGTCATGCGCGGCCCGTCCCGGCAATCCCCGATGGCAAAGACGGCCGAGTTGGCTGTGCGCCGCCGCCGATCCACGACAATGCCGGCATCAGATGCCGAGATCCCTGCTGCTTCCAGCCCCAGCCCGTCCAGCGCCGCCTTGCGCCCGGCGGCAAGCAGTAAATGGCTGCCCTCAACCGTGCCGCCATCCACCAGGTCCAGCCGCAACCCGCCCGGTGCCGGGGCGACCCGCGCCACCGTCGCCCCGGCCCGCACCATGACGCCCTCCGCGGCAAGCGAGCGCAGCACCAGGGCCACCGCCTCGGGATCACTCCCTGCGAGCGGCTGGCCAGCGTCCAACAGGGTTACGTCTGACCCCAGCCGCCGGAATGCCTGCGCCATCTCCACCCCCATCGCGCCGGCGCCCAGCACCAGCAGGTGCCGCGGCAGCTCTTGCAGGCCGAACAGGGTCTCGTTCGTCAGGTATGGCACATCCGCCAAGCCGGGGATGCCAGGCACCGCAGGGCGCGATCCCGTTGCCATGACGATCCGTGGGGCAGTCAGGCGCCGCCCATCCACCGCAACCTCGCGCCGTCCGGTGAGGCGCGCCTCCCCCCTGATGACCTCGACGCCCCAGGCTGCGAACCGCTCCGCCGAGTCATGCGCCGCGATCGCGGCGATGGCGGCCTGCACGTGCGCACGCACGCCGGCGAAGTTCACTGCGGGGCCGGCGGATGCTATCCCCATTGCGGCCCCGCGCATCCCGTGTGCCCGCTTCGCTGCCGCGATCAGCGCTTTGGACGGGACACAGCCGGTGTTCAGGCACTCGCCACCCATCCGGTCGCGCTCGACCAGTGCCACGCGCAGCCCAAGCCGGGCGCAGCCACCCGCTGCGGTCAGCCCGGCGGCGCCCGCGCCGATCACGATCAGGTCGTGCGTCCAGCGCATTGGTTCTCTGTCCCCATAGCTGCGCGACGCACCGCCCTGCGCCAGCATGTTCCAGCGATCTCTGCCCTGGAGCAATGCATGGTGCGCTGGTTGGGCAAGCTGACCCAAAGCAGATGCGGTTCAGATTGAAGTTGACCATAGTTGCTCACCTCCTCCTAGGCGGTTCGCGTTTCCGATGGCGACGGTTGAGTTGACAGGTAAAGGTCGGTTCACCGTCTGCATGGATCGCGACGCCCTTCTTGCCCTTTCCAAGGATGACCTGATTGCCTTGGTCCCCGGCGCAGGCGGCGCAGATCAGCGCGTTGACGGCGCGGGTGGCGGACCTGGAGGCCAGCTCGCTGTCCCACCCAAGACGCCGGACAACTCCAGCCTGCCGCCCTCGAAGGGCCAGAAGGCGAACTGTCCCAACCGCCCGAAGACGCCGCGCCGGAGTCGTCCGCACGCTGGCCGAAGACCCCGACCGCTTGGTCGAGGCGACACCTGCGGCCTGTCCGCACTGCGCCCATCCGCTCGCAGCGGCCGACCAGCCTGCCGTTCACGCCTATGACCACGTCGCCCTGCCGCCGAGGTCACGCGCATTGACCGCCACCGCGGCGTCTGCCCTTGCTAAACCCGCGCCATCGCTGAACCCCTCGTGCGCGAGGCGTGCCTGCTGCACCGCTTGCCCAGCACCTCGCCCGCATACTGGCAGGGGTGGAACCGGCTGCGAGCGCAGGTCGGGGGCAAGTTCCACGCCCTGTTCGCTGCCGTGAGCCGAGCCATGGCGGATACTCCGCGCAGCAGCTCGCTGGTGGAGAACCTGAACTCGCGGCTGCGCACCCACTTCACCCTGCGCCGGCACCTGGGCAGTTCATATCTCGATCTGCTGCGGTTCTTCCTGAACCACCGGCGCTTCCTGCGCAGCCGCCATGCCGAGCGCCAGAGCAAGAGCCCGCGCGAGCTGATGACCGGCCAAGACCATCCGCAATGGCTGACCCTGCTCGGCCTGAGACCGCTTCAGCCCCAACGAGCCTGATCAGGGGAAGGCTTGCCGCCTCCCGCACAGAACACCCATCCCGCCAAAATCCGACTCTCGCAGGCCGGCGGTTTCCGCGCGCCGTGTGTAACCCAGAAAGGCCGGACTCTGAACTACGCCGGCGTCCGGCCAATTTGCAGCCGTTGACGCGATTACGCTGCAGGGCGTCCCTAACCAAAGGAACGCATACGCCACCCAAGCGCATCTCAACCATAATTGGGAGCCTATTAACCTGCGCTCTGCTTATCGGCAACGGATACAGCATGAAGTCGACGCTACGTCCTCTACCGCGACCCTTAGTGGGCCCAGACCGGCTTCCATCAAAGTCCGCACGTCAGCCAGTCTGGCCTTCCGGTTACCGAACTGGCGCTTGCGGTCAGGGTCCGGCTTTCATGCGTCCGGACTCTCCTGCAACCTGTTTCAATGCAGCAGCCTGATCGCCTGCACGGCCCCGAACCACAGCACCGACGATGCTGCGGCCGCTGCGGCCAATCCACGCATTGCGCCGAGCGGGTCCTTCATACTGTTGGCCTCCAACTCCGCCAGCACCGCTGCGCGACCGAAGCCCGGGTCCACTGCTACCGACCCCGGCATGGCAACGTAGGTTCCCTGCATCTCGTCGCATCCGTGAGCCAGCAAGAAGGCATACTCCTCCACCGTTTCCAGACCCGTCGCGCATAGCGTCGCCCCAAACGCGCGGCCAAGCTGCAATGCAGCCTTGACCACCAGCGCGGTCCGGCCATTCATGCCGATCCCCTGGAGGAGCAGGCGATTGATCTTGATCTTGTCGAACGGCAGGTCGCTCATTTGGCTGAGCACGAGGCACCCGGCGCCAAAGTCGTTCAGGGCCAAGCTCACGCCGAGACGCCGCAGCGCCGCCACCTGCGCCATGGCACCCCGACCCGGTGCAGTGAAGGCGCGGGACGCCATTTCCAATTGCAGGCACTCAGGCGCCAGGCCGCTGTCCCGCAGTGCCCGCACTACCATTTCTTGCAGACTGCTTCTGCGGAAGCAGTCGTCCGATAGGTTCACGGACACCAGACGCCCATCTGGCCAAGCAGCGGCTGCACGGCAGGCGGCTTCCAGGGTCCAGCGGTCAATCGCCGGCCCCAGGCCGCACGCGTCTGCAACCTCCCTGAAATCATCCGGCGCCATCGGGCTATGGCCGGGGCGCGACCAGCGAAGCAAAGCCTCAAACCCAAGCAACTGTCCCGTCCGCATTGCGACGAAGGGCTGCCAGTCCAAAGTGAAAGCGTTGCCAGCCAAGGCGGAGCGAAGCTCTCGTTCCAATAGGTGGCGGTTCATCACCTGCCGCTGCAGGCCGGCATCGAACCGGTAGGATTGGTTGCGGCCGCGCCGTTTTGCCCAATACAGGGCATCTGCGGACCGGCGCATCAAGGTATCGGCGCACGTGGCGTCGTCCGGGCAGCAGGCGATGCCGACAGACGGGCTGATCAAGATGGGCACGCCGTCAATGACAAAGGGACGCGCGAGCAGATCCAGCACCTCGTCGGCCATCACCTGGGCGGCGTTGCTGCCGCCGGCGCCGGGCACGAGGAATCCGAACTCGTCGCCGCTCAGCCGTCCCAGCACGCTCCTTACCGTCGTCATGGCCTGCAGCCTTTGCGCGGCTTGCTGCAACAGCGCCTCGCCGCCGGCATGGCCGGCCAGGTCGGTCACTTGGCTGAACCGGCCGAGGTCTATGGTCAGCATGGCGCAACGCCGCAGCTCTGCCGGGCCAATTGCGTCGGCGACCCGCGAGTGCAGCAACGCCCGGTTCGGCAGGCCGGTCAGCGGGTCGTGCGTCGCGCGGTGATGCAGCGCCGCTTCGGTCCGGCGCAGTTCCAGCACCGCCGCTGCGGCGTCGGCCAGGCTGGCAAGCTGGTCGAGCCTTGCCTGCCACAGCGGGCCAGTCCTTTGATCCCTGCACTTATGGTCCACGACGCACAGGGCGCCCATCAGGAGGCCGTCGCCGTCCAGCAACTTGGCAAGGATGAGGAACCGGACCTGGTCGGGCCCAGTGCCCAGCGGCAGCCCGGCAAAGCGAGGATCCCGGGCCGCATTGTCAAAGACCACCGTACTCCCCGGGCCTTCGAGCAGGGACGACAGGAGTGATGCGCCGCCCAGCGCCTCTCCAAGCCGTTGCCAGGGTCCAGGCGACACCGCCGCCATTCCTGGGATGCCCTGATCCAGCCACGAAACGAAGGCCACCGGCGCCGCAAACAACGCCGCTGCCGCACGGCTGATCGCCCCGATGCGGGCATCGCCGTTTTCCGGCTTTTGCAGCACCTGCGGCATCGTGTGCCCAGCATGATCCAGAAGCCTGTCCCCGTTCCTGGGCAGCACGGTAAAGGTGGCCTTAGCACCGGGCTGGTAAGACGGCGTCATGCTTGCACCTTGGTGAGCGGCAGGTATCACCGATTGTAGGATAGTGTTGGTGTAATCAAATATTAATGTTGTTTGCCGCATTGACAAGCAGGTTCGGTTACAAATGCGTCACATCTCGTCACAAACGCGGCTTTCCTTGTTGTTGTTTGCACTGGGCTGATTGCCAGCAATGCCCGGCCCAGCATGGCTGCGTTCTGCGGCACTGCAGCATTGCCCAAGGCACGAAGCCGCACTACTCGCTCATGCCCGGACTGGTCCAGCCCGGTGGGAAGCCCATCATCCACTCGACGTAGGACGGGTTCAGCCGGCCACCCACCGCGTCGCTCAACTGGCAGGCACGGCGCCGGCCCTGCTGCGCAGCGCTCCCCCATTTCCAATCCCGCGCCACCGGCGTCGGCAGCAACGCTTTGGGCCACCAGCCAAACGCGCGCACGCCGGTGCGGGGCGCCGGCATGGACAGCACCCACCACCAGCGGCCAGCAGGCGTAGCCCGCAGACTCCAGGTCGTGCAGGACCCGGTCCGCCCCGCGGCCTCGCAGGCCAGGGACGTTCTCAGCCACCACCCAGCGTGGTCGGCACTCGGCGACCAGGCGCGCCATGCGGGACCACAAGCCCGTGCGCGCCCCTTCGATGCCGGCGCCGCGGCCGGCAAGGCTGACATCCTGACAGGGAAAGCCGCCGCACACGAGCCAGGGCGGCGGCACCTCGTCGTCCCGCAGCCGGGCGGCGGTGAGGGTGCGTATGTCGTCATACACCGGCACGTCGGGCCAGTGCCGCCGCAGGACGGAGCGGGCGAATGGGTCCGATTCGCAGAACGCCGCCGTCCGCATCCCGGCCCAGTGCAGACCGAGGCTGAGCCCGCCGATGCCGCTGAACAGGTCGAGGACATTTGGCGAGGGTGGGTTGGCAGGAACGGTCCTCCACGGCATCCCTATCCCATCCATTTCCCGCCCGTCCGGGTCAACCGGATTTGGCGCTGGCCGCCACGGACCCTGGCTGCGCGGCCGTTCAGGGCGTAGCCCGACCGCCAAAGCCTGGACGCGACCGGCCACATGATCCCCGTCCAGTCCGGCCGGGTTTCCCTGCGGGCCAACTAGGCGTGATCGGGGTCTGGTGGGACCAGGCTGCCTGGATAGGATGCCTCAACCGAAAGGGAGATGCCGGCCTTCGGGCCTGAGCAAACCCGTTGAAGTCCCTGCACAGGTGAAGCCCAAAACTGGGTCAAGCGGCAGCAGGCCAACCTATTGGCGGGCCTCGCAGGCCAGTTCGGCGCGGGGCTGCAAGCTGCCGCCAACACTCACTTGATGATTTCTGACAATCATAAACGTGATAAGTTTTCACAAACAGTTGCACAGTGTTGCCGTGGTGCAGCATATCCTGGGTAACACCAATGATTGCACCCATGCTGCCAAAGCCGGACGGCGCAAGGCGGCGGCAAGGCTGCAACACTGCACAGGGCGAAGATGCCCTGCAACGGGAGGCTTGGACATGACGAAGTTCCAAGAATGGGTGACCGAACGTGAGCCAGTTTCGCGATCCCTGAGCATGACGCTGACGCTGGCTCTCGCCTTGGGATGCTGGGGCGTTGTCGGCACTGTAACGCGGTGGCTTGTAGGATAACCGTTCCCGGCCAGCCTGGACCAACGGCCTAGGCAGCACTCTTCACGGACGTCTGAGCACAAGCAGCACAGGGCCTGGCGGCTTGATACCCGTCAACAACCTGAGTTACCGCGTCCTGCTGCAGGCTGCCTGGTCAGGTCCTAAGCTTCGCGCTGTCCTGTCATGCGGCATGGCCGCGTGACCGGCTCAGCTAGGGTCAACCAGCATCCGCACGTGCCATCACCATGGCGCATCGGAGTTGCAGACGGCTTGCTCTGCGTGGGCGTCCCGTGACCCCGGGGCTGCCGAGCCTTCCCACAGCGCAGATCAGCTTGGACCGGAGCACGCGTATCCGGCCCTGCGCAGAACAGGGGCGTCGGCCGCAGCTTTAGGATGTCCGCCATCGTCCCATGGTGGAAACGATCGTACGCCCGGGAAGCACAAGCTGTGCGTCCGTATCGCCCTGCAAATCAGCAAGTCCCAGTAGCAAGCAGCACGCAGGTCCGCTTCAATCCTAGGCACCGGGGATATCCGGTTCAGCGGAGTGACGGACGGCGATGGCGATTAAACAGAGCGGTTGGGCTGGGGCGCTTGCCATGCGGCTTGCTCATGCCGGCGGGCTGACGGCCGCTGCCCGAGCCACCGGCGCTGGGCAGGGATGCTTGCTGTTGTTCCACCGCGTGGCGCCTGCAGACAGTTGGGCCGGGCTGCCGAACCGTGAATTCCACATTGATGCGGCGTTCCTCGGGCGCCTCCTGGACCATGTGATCGGGTCCGGCTCGGACGTGGTCACGATGGATGAGGCGCTGGCCCGGTTGCGCGCCGGCACGGGACGCCGCTTCGTCAACGTCTCGATTGACGACGTTTACCGCGACACGATGGAGGTTGCGGCACCGGTATTCCGGTCGCGCGGCGTCCCGGTCACGCTGTTCGTGACGACGGGCATTCCGGATGGGACGATGACGCTGTGGCAGGCCGGGCTGGAAACCATCCTGCTGGACCGCGACCGAGTGAAGCTGGAAGACGGATCGGCCGCCGAAGCCGGAGATGCCGCGGCGAAGCGCCGCCTGTTTGCCCGCCTGGCCGCGGCCTGGGAGCCCGACGCACCCGAACTGCGCTACCATCGGTTCTGCGCCCTCAACGGCTATGATCCCACGGCGCTGCACGACCGGAACGGAGTGTCATGGGCCATGCTGGAGGCGGTGCGGGACGATCCCTGCGTGGAGATCGGCGGCCACACGGTCAACCACGCCCGCCTGTCGTCCCTGCCCCTGGAGGCTGCCCGGCGGGAGATCGCAGGATGCCGCGCACGCCTGCAGGAGCGCCTTGGGCTGCCGGTCCGGCACTTTGCGTTTCCCTACGGCCAACGGGGTGACTGCGGCGAGCGGGAGTTCGGCCTGGCACGGGAGGCAGGCTTCGCCACGGCCGCGACGACCCGGCGCGGCCTGGTGGGCGCCGCGGACCGGTCCCGGCTGCACGCGCTGCCGCGCAACACGCTGAACGGCGCCCACCGGCATACGTCCCAAGCCGAAGTGCACCTTAGCGGTCTGGGCGGCCTGCTGGCCCGGAAGCTGCGCGCGACATGACGGCCTCGGCGGCGCTTGCACGCCTTGATCCGCAAGGCTCCAGCGATGCCGTGGAAACGCTGCGTGTCCTGTGCATTTCCCATTCCGCGGCCAGCCGCATCCATGGCCGGCTGCGCTACGGCTCTCTGCTGAACCGGCCGGATCTGCGGCTGGACTTGGTGATGCCCAACCGATGGTCGGAGCGGGGCCGCTGGCTAACGCTGGACCCCCCAAATGCCGATGAAGACTGGGTTCACGCGCTGCCCATCCGCTGGGCACGGGCCGGGCCGGCGACGTGGCACCTGCACCATTACGTCGGGCTGAGCCGGCTGATGCGCCAGGTGCAGCCGCAAGTGATCCATCTCTGGCAAGAGCCGTGGAGTTTGGTCGCGCTGCAGGTGCTGCGCCTGCGCAACCGGCTTTGTCCGAACGCGGCGCTCGTCTTAGAGGTGGACCAGAACCTGCACAAGCGCCTGCCGGCCCCGTTCGAGCAGATCCGGCGCACCGTGCTGCGGCAGACCGGTCATGTCCTGGCCCGAAGCGACGAGGCGATCCAGGTTGTGCGGGCCTGCGGCTATGACGGGCCGGCAGGCCGGATCGGCTATGGCGTGGACCGGTCGGTGTTCCGGCCGGTGGACCGCGCCGCAGTCCACAGCGCGCCGGCAGGTCTCACGGTGGGATACGTCGGCCGGCTCATCGAGGAAAAGGGCGTGGGCGACCTGATCGAGGCCGTCAGCCGGACCGCAACGCCGGTCAATCTGGCGATCATGGGCGAGGGACCGTTCCAGGCATCGCTCATTGCGCAAGCCGCGGCGCTCGGAGTTTTGGACCGCCTACGTATCCTGCCGTGGGGATCGCCGGAGGACGTAGCCGCCTTCATGAGCCGGCTGGACGTCCTGGCGCTGCTGACACGGACGACGGACACCGTGCGGGAACAGTTTGGCCGGGTCATCATCGAGGCGCAGGCCTGCGGGACGCCGGTAATCGGCTCAGGCAGCGGCGCGATTGCTGATGTGGTGGGCAAGGGCGGATGGATCGTATCGGAACGGTCGCCCGCCGCCGTAGCGGCGCTGCTGGACCGATTGGCAACTCAGCCGATGGAGTTGGAAGCAGCACGGGCACTGGCGATGCGGCAGGTCGGCGAGCGTTTCAGCTTCGCCAGGCAGGCCAAGGCGCTGGAACAGGCATGGCGAAGCGCGGCTGGCTAAATGCCCTTCGAGCGATGGCTACCGCGCCAGGACAACACCTGACGCCAGCGCGCCAAGCGGGCCGGGACGCGCCCGGCCCAGCCTGTTCCTAGTTCGGCAACGGCGCCGGGTCCGCCGACAAGGAGCGCAGGTAGCTGATGACGTCCGCCCGCACCTTCGGATCGGCGATGCCGGCAAAGCTCATCTTCGTGCCCGGCGCATAGGCACTGGGCTTCAGCAGCCACTTGTTCAGCTCGGCGTAGTCCCACTTGCCGCCCTTGCCCTTGAGCGCGGCGGAGTAGGCGTAGCCCTGGGCGTGTGCCCCCTGCTCGGCGCCGACGACGCCATACAGATTGGGACCGAGGCCGTTGCGGCCGCCTTCGTTGAAGCTGTGGCAAGCGACGCAGCCCAGCTTAGCGGTATCAGCCTTGCCAGCATCCGGGCTGGCGGAGGCCAGGAGCACCACGGCGTCGTTGCCGCCCGCGGCAGGGGCGGCGGTCTTTGCGGCGGGTTTTGCCGTGACGGCGGGGGCTGC